>NZ_JAAGNB010000397.1:0-40333 GCF_010550475.1 Amycolatopsis sp. SID8362 | reverse complement strand
GGCCCGCCCAGCCGCAGCCCGCCCAGCCGCAGCCCGCCCAGCCGCAGCCCGCCCAGCCGCAGCCCGCCCAGCCGCAGCCCGCCCTCCCTAGGGGGACCGCCCCGCTCCAGCGTATCGAGGCGCCCCGACAATCCCGGCCGGATTCACGCCTCCACGCCCGGTTGTCCACACCCCGCACGAGTTGTGGACAACCGGTCGCCACAAACCGCGCCGTGGCGAATCAGGCCCCCAAGCACGAGCCGCACCACCGTGCCCCGCTCACCGGGACCCCGCCACCAGCGACGAACCCGCCGGCCCCGTCATCCACCCACCCTTAATTCGGGTTGAAAAAAAATGACCGGCCGACTGTTGCCCGGCTTGTCTGGACCATGCATACTTTGTTGCCAGGCACAACAAAGCGCCCGTCCCCGAGCCACCCCGCCCCGGCTCGAGGGCCCTGCCGCGCCTGCCGCCGCCCCGGCATGCGAGGTACCTCCCCCTCCCCGCGTTCCGTGCTGCGCGCGGAACGCCGTCCCCCCAACGGTGAGAGAGGCGACAACGATGTCCACCTCAAAACTCCGCAAGAGATGGGCGGCGCTCTTCGCCGCCTGTTCGCTGCTCGTCCTCGGGCAGCAAGCGCTGACCGCCCCCGCCGCCGAAGCCGCGGCCACCTTCACCGATGACTTCAACGGGCCCGCCGGGTCCGCCGTCGACGGGTCGAAGTGGCAGCTCGAGACCGGCGACAACGTCAACAACCACGAGCGGCAGTACTACACCTCCGGCACGAACAACGCCCAGCTCGACGGGCAGGGTCACCTCGTCATCACGGCCAAGAAGGAAAACCCCGGCAACTACAACTGCTGGTACGGCCGCTGCGAGTACACCTCCGCCCGGCTCAACACCGCCGGCAAGTTCAGCCAGGCCTACGGCCACTTCGAGACGCGCATGAAACTCCCGCGCGGCCAAGGGATGTGGCCCGCGTTCTGGATGCTCGGCGGCGGGAACTGGCCCACCGACGGCGAAATCGACGTCATGGAGAACGTCGGGTTCGAGCCGAACACCGTGCACGGCACCATCCACGGCCCCGGTTACTCCGGCTCCGGCGGCATCGGCGCGGCCTACACCGGCCCGAACTTCTCCGACGACTTCCACACCTACGCTGTCGACTGGGCGCCCAACCAGATCAAGTGGTACGTCGACGGGAACCTCTACCAGACGCGCACCCCGGCCGACCTGAACGGCAACCGCTGGGTCTACGACCACAGCTTCTTCCTCATCCTGAACCTCGCCGTGGGCGGGTACTGGCCCGGCGATCCCAACAGCAGCACGCAGTTCCCGCAGCAGCTGGTCGTCGACTACGTGCACGTCACCAACACCTCGGGCGGCGGCAGCGGCCGCACCGGCACCATCACCGGCATCGGCGGCAAGTGCGTCGACGTCGCGGGCGCGAACAGCGCCAACGGGACGCCGATCCAGATCACCGACTGCAACGGAAATGCCGCGCAGAGCTGGACGATCGGCACCGACGGCACCATCCGCGCGCTCGGCAAGTGCATGGACGTCGCCGCCGCGGGCACCGCGGACGGGACGCCGGTGCAGCTCTACGACTGCAACGGAACCGGCGCCCAGCAATGGGTTGTCACCGGGGCACGCGACATCGTGAACCCCAACGCGAACAAGTGCCTCGACGCGACGGGCAACAGCTCCGCGAACGGCACCCGGCTGCAGATCTGGACCTGCACCGGTGGCGCCAACCAGAAGTGGACCACTCCCTGAGCTTTGCCCCATAAGGAGATTCAAGTGCGGCGAATCCTCGTCGCGCTAATGGGGTGTGCCCTGTTAGCGCTTTCCCTCACCACCGGTTCCGCCCAAGCGGCGGTCGAAGCCGGCCCGTCGGCGAGCCAGTTGCTCGCCAAAACGCAGAACTGCCAACAGATTTCCAACGGGAAGTATTCCTTCGACGAAGGCGGCGCGGCCACCGTGCCCGTCTGCCAGACCAACGGCGCCGTGTTCTTCACCGCCGACATGGACATCGACTGCGACGGCGTCCGCACCACGCAGTGCAACGAGAACACCGACTGCTGCTTCTACCCCGACACCGCGTTCCACACCTCGACCGACCAGCCGCTCAACGCGGCGCAACTGCCGTACATCGTCCTCCCGCAGCCGACGTCCACTTGGGACTACCGCAACTACGGGATCGACGGCGGCTCGGTCGTGGCGGTGATCTACAACAACCAAGTCACCTACGCGGTCGTCGGCGACACGGGCCCGACGAGCATCATCGGCGAGGCGTCCTACGCCACCGCCGTCAGCCTCGGCATCAACCCCGATCCGAAGAACGGCGGCACCGAAGGGCCGGTCACGTACGTCGTGTTCCCGAACACGCACGTGAACCCGATCGAAAACCACGCGAACGCGGTCAGCCTCGGCGAACAGGTCGCCACGCAGTTCGTCGGCGGCACCACACCGCCGCCCGCGGGGACCGCCGGGCCGATCAAGGGCATCGGCGGCAAGTGCGTCGACGTCGCCGGCGCGAACAACGCCAACGGAACCGCCGTCCAGCTCTACGACTGCAACGGCACCAACGCTCAACAGTGGACGGTCGGCACCGACGGAACCTTGAGAGCACTAGGCAAGTGTCTCGACGTCACCAGCGCGGGCACCGCGAACGGCACGCCGACCCAGCTGTGGGACTGCAACGGCTCGGGCGCCCAGAAGTGGTCGGCGAACGGCTCACAGAACCTCGTGAACGCCGGCTCGGGCAAGTGCCTCGACGCCACCGGCAACTCCAGCGCCAACGGCACCCGGTTGCAGATCTGGACCTGCGGGTCCGGCTCGAACCAGAAGTGGACGCTCCCATGAGAAAACTGCTCACGCTGTTCGGCGTGACCGCGCTCGCCGCGGCCACCTTCGCCGCGCCCGCGCAAGCCGCGGGCGAAACGGTCAACGTCTGGCTCACCACCACCAGCGACTCCGGCGGCCGGACGGTCACCCGCGGTCTCCAGCAGCAGACACCGGTCACGTTCGCCTCGGGCACCGGCACCGGTGGCGTGACCATCAACGTCAACGAAGGCACCACCTACCAACAGTTCGAGGGTGGCGGAGCGTCCTTTACGGACACCGCGGCGTGGCTGCTGAACTCCAGTGGCGCGCTTTCCCAGACCACCCGCGACGACACGATGCGCAAGCTGTTCGACCCGAACAGCGGCATCGGGCTGAGCTTCATCCGCAACCCGCTCGGCGCGTCCGACCTGGCCCGCTACAGCTACACGTTCGACGACATGCCGGCCGGGCAGACCGACCCGAACCTGACGCACTTCTCGATCGCGCACGACCAGGCCGACGTGCTGCCGCTGACCAAGCAGGCCAAGCAGCTCAACCCGCAGGCCAAGGTGATGGCGTCGCCGTGGAGTGCGCCGCCGTGGATGAAGGACAACGACAGCTACCTGCTCGGCTGGGTCGAATCGCAGTACTACCCGGCCTACGCGCAGTACTTCGTCAAGTACCTCCAGGCCTACCGGGACGCGGGCGTGCCGATCGACTACGTGTCGATGCAGAACGAGCCGACGTGCTGCGCGAGCTACCCGTCGACCAACTGGAACGGCACCGGGCTGGCGTACTTCGCGAAGAACAACCTCCTGCCCGCACTGCAGAACGCTGGTCTGTCCACAAAGGTCCTCGCGCTCGACTGGAACTGGGACACTTACGCGTCCTACGGCGCACCGACCCTGGACGACCCGGCGATCCGCACCCACCCGAACTTCGGCGGCGTCGCCTGGCACGGCTACGGCGGAGACATCTCGCAGCAGACGACCACGCACAACCAGTATCCGAACGTCAACGCCTACTCGACCGAGCACTCCGGGGGCACCTGGATCTCGAACCAGCAGGCCGAAGACATGAACAACATCGTGGACTACACCCGGAACTGGTCGAAGAGCTTCGTCAAGTGGAGCCTCGGCGTCGACCAGAACATGGGCCCGCACAACGGCGGCTGCGGCACCTGCACCGGCCTGATCACCGTCCACAACGGAGACTCGCGCAGCGGCCAGGTCGACTACACCGTCGAGTACTACACGATGGGCCACCTGACGAAGTTCGTGAAGCCGGGCGCGTACCGGATCGACTCGAACGACAACTCGACCGTCCGCAACGTCGCCTGGAAGAACCCGGACGGCTCGAAGGCGCTGATCGCGTACAACTCGAGCACCGGTAACCAGAGCGTCCGCGTGAACTGGGGCAATTCGTCGTTCACCTACACCCTGCCGGGCCACACGTCGGCGACGTTCACCTGGAGCGGTAACCAAAGCAACAGCGGCAAGACCGGCCCGATCACCGGCATCGGCGGCAAGTGCGTCGACGTCAACGCGGCGAGCACCGCCAACGGCACCGCGGTCCAGCTCTACGAATGCAACGGCACCACCGCCCAGCAGTGGACGCTCGGCACCGACGGCACGATCCGCGCGCTCGGCAAGTGCCTCGACGTCACCGGGCAGTCCACTGCGGACGGAGCGCAGCTCCAGCTCTGGGACTGCGGTGGGACGGCCAACCAGAGATGGGCGGCCACCGCGGCCAAGGACATCGTCGGTGCCGGGTCGAACAAGTGCGTCGACGCGACCGGCAACTCCAGCGCCAACGGCACCCGGCTGCAGATCTGGACCTGCACCGGCGCCGCCAACCAGAAGTGGAACGTGCCAGCATGAGGAAACGAGCAGCATTCGGCGCCCTGATCGCCGCTTCCGCGATGGTGTTCGCCCCCGGCGTCGCCCAAGCGGCGACCGGCCCGATCACCGGCATCGGCGGCAAATGCGTCGACGTCAACGCGGCGAGCACCGCCAACGGCACGGCGATCCAGCTCTACGACTGCAACGGCACCAACGCTCAACAGTGGACGGTCGGCAGCGACGGATCCCTGCAGGCGCTGGGCAAGTGCCTCGACGTGACGAGCGCCGGCACCGCGAACGGCACGCAGATCCAGCTCTGGGACTGCAACGGCTCGGGCGCCCAGAAGTGGACGGCCAACGCGGCGAAGAACCTCGTCAACACCGGCTCGGGCAAGTGCCTCGACGCCACCGGCAACTCCAGCGCCAACGGCACGCGGCTGCAGATCTGGACGTGCGCCAGCACCGCCAACCAGCAGTGGACGCTCCCGAGCGGGACCACGACGCCGTCGCCGGGCGTGATGGCCGTCGCGCCGTACCTCTACAACGGCTGGGGTGACCCGCCGAACCCGCAGACGATCCAGAACGCCACCGGCGTCAAGTGGTTCACGCTCGCGTTCATCCTGTCCAACGGCTACTGCAACCCGCAGTGGGACGGCGGCCGGGCGCTCACCGGCGGCGTCGACCAGAACACGATCAACGCGGTGCGCGCGGGCGGCGGCGACGTCATCCCGTCGTTCGGCGGCTACTCCGGCAACAAGCTGGAGTCCTCGTGCGGCAGCGCGGGCGAGCTGGCGGCGGGCTACCAGAAGGTGATCAACGCCTACGGCCTCAAGGCGATCGACATCGACATCGAGGCCGACGCCTACAGCAACCCGACCGTGCAGCAGCGCACGGTCGACGCGCTGAAGACGGTGCGGGCGAACAACCCGGGCATCAAGATCTACGTCACCTTCGGCACCGGGCAGTCCGGACCGGACAGCAGCCTGGTGAACCGGGCGGCGCAGTCCGGCCTCACGGTCGACGGCTGGGTCATCATGCCGTTCGACTTCGGCGGCGCCGGCCAGAACATGGGCACGCTGACGCAGCGGGCCGCCGAGGGCCTCAAGAACGTCGTCAAGAGCGCGTACGGCTACGACGACGACACCGCCTACCGGCACATGGGCATCTCGTCGATGAACGGCATCACCGACGACAACGAGACGGTCACCCTGGCCGACTTCACCACCATCCTGGGCTACGCCAGCCAGCATCACCTGGCCCGGTTGACGTTCTGGTCGGCCAACCGCGACCGCCCCTGCCCGGGCACGTACCCGAACAACGACACCTGTTCGGGTGTTTCCCAGCAGGCGTGGGACTTCACCCGCACCTTCGCCCGCTACACCGGCTGAAAGTCCGTGAAGGCCTCCTTACCGGTCATAAACGCCGGTAAGGAGGCCTTCACGGCTTTGTAGAGGGGGACTGCCGGGCCGCGGCACTGGGGATGCGGCGGCCCGGCAGCGTGGCCCGCCTGCCGCTGGGGGTCTCCGGCGGCGGACGCACCGAGGTTATCCAGCGGCACCGGAGCCGGGCCGGCGCTCGGCCCGTCCGGCCGCCAAGCGTGCCCGAACGCGCACCGTAAACTGGCCGCCATGGCCGAGACCGTGGACGAAGTGCTGGCCGAGCTGGCCGCCCTCGAAGACCCCAAAGCCCGTGCGGTCAACGAAAAGCACGGTGACGACCACGGCGTGAACCTGAGCAAGCTGCGAGCCGTCGCGAAACGGCTGAAAACGCAGCAGGACCTCGCCCGCGAGCTCTGGCGGACCGACGACACCGCGGCCAAGCTGCTCGCGACGCTGATCTGCCGCCCGAAGGCCTTCGAGCGCGACGAGCTGGACGCCATGCTCCGGACCGCGCGCACGCCGAAGGTGCACGACTGGCTCGTCAACTACGTCGTCAAGAAGAGCCCGCACGCCGAGGAGCTCCGCCAGGCCTGGTTCGCCGATCCGGACCCGGTGGTCGCGAGCGCCGGCTGGGCGTTGACGACCGCCCGCGTGCCCACGATGACCGAGGGCCTCGACGAGCTCCTCGACATCATCGAGAAGGAGATGAAGGACGCCCCGGACCGGCTGCAGTGGGCGATGAACCACTGCCTGGCCCAGATCGGCATCGAGCACGCCGGGCTCCGCGCGCGGGCGATCGGCATCGGCGAGCGACTGGAAGTGCTCAAGGACTACCCGACGCCGCCGAACTGCACGTCCCCGTTCGCGCCCGTCTGGATCGCCGAGATGGTGCGGCGGAAGTAGCTACTCCGCCGCGATCGCCGCGCGGGCCGCCTCCGCGCGATCGCCGTACGCCTCGACGAGCTGCTCCTCCGCGTCCGCGAGGTACTTCATCAGCAGCTGCTCCGCGCCCGGCCCGTCGCCGGCCTCGATGCGGTCGAGGATCTCGTGGTTGCGCGGCAGGTAGCGCTCGTGGAACCGGCGCGGCTCGGCCATGATGTGGAAGACCAGCCGCAGCTCGGCGGTCAGCCTGCCGACCAGCTCGTTGACGCGCTCGCTGCCGGACAGCGCGGCCAGCTCCTGGTGGAACCAGACGTTCGCGGTGCCGAGGTCCTTCCAGTTGCCGGAGCGGGCGGCCTCGTCGCCGATGTCGACCTTCTCCTTGATCCGCGCGAAGGTCGGCGGCTTGGCCGTCACCCCGCGGACCGCCGCGCACTCGATGATCTTGCGGACGCGGTAGATGTCGACGACGTCCTCGACGCTCGGGATGCGGACGAAGACCCCGCGGTTGAGCTCGTGGGCCAGCAGCCGCTCGTGCGTGAGCAGCCGGAACGCCTCGCGCAGCGTGTTGCGCGAGACGCCGAGCGCGTTGCCGATGTCCTGCTCCGACAGCCGGCCGCCGGGCAGGAAGAAGCCCTCCGCGATGCGCTTGCGGAGGACGCCGGCGACCCGCTCGGCCGTGCTCTTGCGGCTGACCAGGCCGCGGTCCGCCGCCAGGCCCGGTAACCCGCTGTCTTCGATGATCACGCTCCGATGATACCCGTCACACAGGGGACGATCCAATTGCCGTCTTGTGGAATTGTTCAACAATCCCTACCGTGTGAGGCACGCCACGATGAGAGACACTGGCCAGGAGGTGCCCATGACCGCGACCACTGCAACCGAGGCCCGGCCGTTCGACTGGTTCCGCACGCTCGGGAAACGGGGACGGCGCGCCTTCGTCGGCGCGTTCGGCGGCTACGGCCTGGACTCGTTCGACTACCAAACGCTGCCGCTCGGCCTGGCCGCCATCACGGCCTACTTCGGCATCTCGAGCGGTGAAGCCGGCCTGCTCGGCACGACAACGCTGGTCGTGTCGGCCGTCGGCGGCGTAGGCGCCGGCATGCTGGCCGACCGGATCGGCCGCGTGCGCACCCTCCAGATCACCATCGCGATGTACACGATCTTCACCGTGCTCTGCGGGTTCGCGCCGAACTTCGAGACGCTGCTGATCTTCCGCGCGCTGCAGGGCCTGGGCTTCGGCGGCGAGTGGGCGGCGGGCGCGGCGCTGGTCGCGGAGTACTCCTCGGCGCGCTACCGCGGCCGGACCGTGGCGTTCGTGCAGAGCGCGTGGGCGGTCGGCTGGGGTCTGTCGGTGATCGTCTACACCGTGGTGTTCAGCGTCGCGAGCGACGACGTCGCCTGGCGGATCATGTTCTGGACCGGCGTCATCCCGGCGCTGCTCGTGCTGTGGGTCCGCAAGAGCGTCAAGGACGCCCCGCGCGCCGAGGAACGCCTCAAGACCGAACGCCCGAAGGGCACCCTCGTCCAGATCTTCAAGGGCGACCTCCTGCGCACGACCTTCTTCGCCGCGCTGCTGGCCACCGGCGTCCAGGGCGGGTACTACACAATCTCGACGTGGCTGCCGTCCTACCTGAAGAAGACGCGCGAGCTGACCGTGATCGGCACCGGCGGCTACCTCGCGTTCCTCATCACCGGCGCGTTCGTCGGGTACGTCTGCGGCGGTTACCTCACGGACCTGCTGGGGCGCAAGAAAACCTTCCTGACCTTCGCGCTGCTCTCGGCCGCGCTGATCGTCGCGTACACGCAGATCCCCAAGGGCGCCAACGGTCTCGTGCTCGTGCTCGGCTTCCCGCTCGGCTTCTCGATGTCCGCGATCTTCAGCGGCTTCGGGGCATTCCTCGCCGAGCTGTACCCGACGGCGCTGCGCGGCACCGGTCAGGGCTTCACGTACAACTTCGGCCGCGCGGTCGGCGCGATCTTCCCGACCGTCGTGGGTTTCCTCGGCGCCGGCGGGGCGATCGTGTTCGGCGCGCTCGGCTACGGCATCGCCGTGCTCGCGCTGCTCGGCCTGCCGGAAACCAGGGGCATCGAACTCGTCGACTGAGGGGGAACTCATGACGACCACGGACGAACCGGCCACGTTCACCCCGGCACAGGCGCGCGCGGTGTTCCGCCGCGGCACCGCGCGGCCGACCACGGGCTGGGCCAACGGCTTCACCCAGACCAACCTGATCGCCGTCCCGGAAGACTGGGCGTACGACGTCCTGCTCTTCTGCACCCGCAACCCGCAGTCGTGCCCGCTGCTCGACGTCACCGATCCCGGCGACCCGGCCACCCGGCTCGCCGAGGGCGCGGACCTGCGCACCGACCTGCCGCGCTACCGGATCTGGCAGAACGGCGTGCTCGCCGGCGAGATGTCGGACGCGACGGGGCTGTGGCGCAGCGACATGGTCGCGTTCTCCATCGGCTGCAGCTTCACGTTCGAGACGGCGCTGGCCGCCGAGGGCGTCCCGCTGCGGCACGTCGACCAGGGCCGCAACGTCGCGATGTACGTGACGAACCGGCAGTGCGAGCCCGCCGGGCGGCTGTTCGGCCCGATGGTGGTGTCGATGCGGCAGATCCCGGAGGACCGCGTCGACGACGTCATCCGGATCACCCGCGCGATGCCCGCGGTGCACGGCGCTCCCGTGCACATCGGCGACCCGCGGGCGCTGGGGATCGAAGACCTCTCGCGGCCGGACTTCGGCGACCCGGTGGACGCGCACCCCGGCGACGTCCCGGTGTTCTGGGCCTGCGGCGTCACCCCGCAGGCGGCGCTGATGGCGTCGCGGCCTCCCTTTGCGATCACCCACGCGCCGGGGTACATGTTCATCACCGACCGCCACGACAGCGAATACCGGGTGGGCTGAAATGGATCTGAACAGCGATCTCGGCGAGGGCTTCGGCGCCTGGAGAATGGGCGACGACGAAGCCATGCTCGACATCGTGACCAGCGCGAACATCGCGTGCGGCTTCCACGCCGGCGACCCGTCGGTGATGCGCCGGGTGTGCGAGATGGCGGCCGAGCGCGACGTCGCGATCGGCGCGCACGTCGGGTACCGCGACCTGGCCGGGTTCGGCAGGCGCGCGCTCGACATCGCGCCGGACGAGCTGGCCGACGAAGTGCTCTACCAGATCGGCGCGCTCGACGCGTTCGCGCGCGCGGCCGGCAGCCGCGTGACGTACGTGAAGCCGCACGGCGCGCTGTACAACACCGCGGCGGCGGACGCCGAACAGGCCGCGGCGATCGTCGCCGGCCTGCGCCGGTACGACCCCGCGCTCGCGCTGCTCTGCCTGCCGAACTCGGAAATGCAGCGGCAGGCGGAGATCGCGGGGGTGGTGGCGTACGCGGAGGCTTTCGCGGACCGGGCGTACACCGCCGACGGCAAGCTGGTCTCGCGCAAGAAGCCGGGCGCGGTGCTGCACGACCCCGGGCACGTCGCCGAGCGCGCGGTCGGCATGGCGACCGGCGGCGTCGTGACCGAGGACGGCACCAAGCTCGACGTCCGCCCGGATTCCCTGTGCGTGCACGGGGACACGCCGGGCGCGGTGGAGCTGGCCCGGCGGATCGAGGCGGCGCTGACCGACGCCGGCGTGCCGCTGGGGGCGTTCACCGGATGACCGTCCGGTTGCTGCCGTGCGGGCGGCGCGCGGTGCTCGTGGAGACCGGCGACGTGCTGGGTTACCAGGCGGCCGTGGCGGAACTGGCGCCGGACGGCGTCGAGGAGCTGGTCCCGGCGGCGCGGACGCTGCTGGTCCGCTTCGACCCGTCGGTGACCGACGCCGGCCGGCTGGGCGCGGTGCTGCGGCAAGTGTCCCCTGTGGACAGTGCGGCGGCCGAGGCGGGCGAGGTGGTGATCCCGGTGGTGTACGACGGCGAAGACCTGGCCGAAGTCGCCGAGGAAACGGGGCTCGGCGTCGGTGCGCTGATCGCCCGCCACAGCGGCGGTTCGTACGTTTCGGCGTTCTGCGGCTTCGCACCGGGCTTCGCGTACCTGTCCGGATCGGACCCGGCGCTGCACGTGTCCCGCCGATCCTCACCGCGCACCCGGATCCCGCCGGGTTCGGTGGCGATCGCCGGCGAGTACAGCGCGGTCTACCCGAGCGCGTCCCCCGGCGGCTGGCGGCTGCTGGGCCGCACGGACGTGCCGGTGTGGGACGTCGAGCGAGACCCGCCGAACCTGCTGCCGCCCGGCACCCGCGTCCGCTTCACGGTGGTGGCGTCGTGAAGCTGGAGGTCGTCCGGCCGGGCTTCACGACGACGGTGCAGGACCTCGGCCGTCCCGGGCACGCGGCCCTCGGCGTCGGGCGGTCCGGAGCGGCCGACCGGTCGTCGTTCCGGCTGGCGAACCGGCTCGTCGGGAACCCCTCCGGCGCGGCTGGGCTGGAGGTGACGCTGGGCGGGCTGGTGCTGCGCGCGTCCGCCGTCACGACGGTCGCCGTCACCGGAGCCGCTTGCCCGCTGTCGAAAGGTGGCCTGAACGGGCCGATCACGTTGTGGCCCGGCGAAGAACTCGCGCTGGGCACGGCGGTTTCGGGCTTGCGGTGTTACGTGGCGGTGCGCGGCGGCATCGACGTGCCGCCGGTGCTCGGCTCGCGGGCGACGGACACCCTCGGGAAGCTGGGCCCGCCACCGCTGGCCGCCGGCATGCTGCTGCCGATCGGCCCGGCGCCGCGGGAGTTCCCCGTCGTGGACCTCGCGCCCCGCGCGGCTTTGCCGTCGTCGCCGGTGTTGCGGGTGACGCCGGGTCCGCGCCGGGACTGGTTCGCCGCACCGGACGAGCTGCTGTCCACTGTGTACACGGTGTCCCCGGATTCGGACCGCGTCGGCATCCGCTTCACCGGGCTCCCGCTTTCCCGGGTGCGCCACGACGAACTGCCCTCGGAGGCGTGCGTGCCCGGATCGCTGCAGGTCCCGCCGTCCGGCCGGCCCATCCTGTTCCACGCCGACCACCCGACGACCGGCGGCTACCCGGTGCTCGCCGTCGTCGAGGAGGACGACCTCGACCTCGCGGCCCAGCTGCGCCCGGGTCAGACGGTGCGCTTCCGTCCCGCGTCGTGAGTGTTCGGTCGGGTTCTAACCCGACCAAACACTCACGACCACCAGCCACGCGATGTTCGTGAGCACGATCGCCAGCCACAGCGGCCAGACGCGGCGGGCGCGGTCCGGGCCCCGCTCGGCGAGGTAGGCGTCGAAGGCCTCCGCGACCTGGTCGTCGATCTCGTCCCGCAGCCGCGGGCTCAGCTCAGACATGAGCGGGCACCGCCGGCCGCGGCAGGGCGACGGACAGGCACGCGAGCGCCAGCGGAACCTCCAGACCGGCCATGAGCAGGGAAAACACCACGTCGTCGCCGGCCGTGACGACGTCGAACCAGGCGTCGGCGAGCAGCAGCGTCGCCGTGCCGATCGCCGCGAACGGCGTCCGCGGGTCGCCGCGCCCGAGCAGCCACGCCGTGGCCAGCAGGCCGAACGCCTCCGCCGCGTCGAACCCCGTCCAGGCCAGCCGCCAGTGCTGCGCTTGAACGACGTCCGGCAGCGTCAACCCCAGTACCGCGATCCACGGCAGCAGGCCCAACCCCGCCGCCCAGAACAGCTTCTTCATCGTGACCCCCGATCTCCCGATCCAAGGTAGCCGATTGCAGAGATTTTTTGCAAACAGTCTCTGTAGTACGCTGCGGCCATGGTCCAACGTCCCGAGAAGCGCGTGCTCACCGGCGCGGATCTCAAGGCCTTTTCCAAGGCCCTCGCGAACCCGGTGCGCCGCGACATCCTGTCTTACCTGGGCAAACACGGCGAAGCGAACTCGACGAGCGTCGCGAAGGCCCTCGGCGAAAGCACCGGGACGACGAGCTACCACCTGCGCAAGCTCGCCGACCTCGACCTGATCGTGGAGCTCGAGCACCGCGGCGACGGCCGCGAGCGCTGGTGGAAGTCGCAGGCGAAGGACATCTACACCCCGCCGGGCCTCGAGCTGACACCGGACGAGCGCGAGGCCGCGCTGAAGCTGGGCGCGCTGAAGATGAGTCACGACCTCGGCCTGGTCACCCGCGCGTACGCCGGGTACGACAGCGCGGACGGCTGGAACCAGATCTACCGGTCGGGGCTGCACCTGACGAAGGAGCAGATCGTTTCGTTCGTCGAGGAGTACCAGAACCTGGTGTGGAAGTACGTCACCGAGCCGGGACAGCACCCCGAAGGCTCCCGCGCGATCGCGGTCCGGCTCGTCGTCGTGCCGGAGGAAGACTAGAGCCCGGACACCCGCAGCGTGATGTTCAGCCGCCCGGTCAGCCCGAGCGCCGGATCCGCCGTACCGGGCAACGTCTTCGGCACACCGTGGTACGCCAGCCGGGACGGGCCGCCGAACACGAAGACGTCGCCTGACCGGAGTTCGACGTCGGTGTACGGCCTGCCGCGCGTCTCGGTGTTGCCGAAGCGGAACACGCAGGCGTCGCCGAGGCTGAACGAGACCACCGGGGCCAGGCTGCGCTCGTCCTTGTCCTGGTGCAGTCCCATCTTCGCGGTGGCGTCGTAGAAGTTGACAAGCGCGATGTCCGGCTCGTAGCCCTGCTCACCGGTGGCGGCCGCCAGCGCGCGGCGGCCCAGATCGCCCAGCCAGTCCGGGAACGGCAGCACCGGTGTCCCCTCCGCGGTGGTGCGCGAGTAGCCGTACGGGTACCAGTGCCAGCCGAGGCACACGGACTTCACCGACATCACCCCGCCGCTCGGCAGGCGCGTGTGGCGGTAGCCGGACCAGCCGCGGCAGGCCTTCACGAACTCGCGCTGCTCGTCGAAACCGAGCCAGTCGGGCAGGTGCACCGCGCCGGGCGCGATCTCGGCGCGCGGGCGCGGCAGGAGAGCGTCCATCACCTCGATTGTGCCGGAAGCTCCCGCCGGGCACGCTCGGTGATCGTCGAAGGCACGAGACGGTGACCGCGGAACGTGACGCCCGCGGCGGTGAACTGCCGCAGGAGACGTCCCAACGGACCAACGGGACGCTCCTGCGGCCGAAACCCCTCGCCGTGGGCCACCATGAACTAGACGTTGCCACACCTGAATGTCACCAGGCCAGCGTGGATCAGCTACGAACGGGTCACTTGACCAGGGCGCGGCGGATCAGTCACCGAACGTCACGACGGTGACGCCCGCGCGCGCCGGGACGGGGTCGTTCATCTCGGCCAGCGCCGCGGGGACGTCGCCGAGCCCGATCCGCCGTCCGATCAGCGCGGCGAGGTCGATCCCCGCCGTCTCGACGACGCGCAGCAGCTCCGGGTACTCGTGGGCCTGGAGCCCGTGGATGCCGACCAGCTCCAGCTCACCGCCGATGACCCGGTGCATCGGGATCGGCGCGACGCCCTGCGCGGGCGGCATCAGCCCGGCCTGGACGTGGCGCCCGCGCTTGCGAAGGCTGCCCACGGACGCGGCGCAGGTCGACGGCGAGCCTAGGCAGTCCAGCGAAACGTGCGTGCCGCCCCCGGTCAGCTCCCGCACGTGCGCGGCGACGGCTTCCGGGCCGTCGAACGCCGACGCGTCGACGGTCAGCACCGCACCCGACTTCGCCGCGAGCTCCAGCGCCGCCAGCGAGACGTCGACGGCGACGACCTTGGCGCCCGCCGCGACGGCCAGCAGGACGGCGGAGATCCCGACGCCGCCGCAGCCGTACACCGAAACCCACTGCCCCGCGGTGACCCGGCCCTGCCGCAGCACCGCACGGAACGCCGTCCCGAACCGGCAGCCGAGCGCGGCGGCTTCGGCGGCGCCCATCGAGTCCGGCAGCGCGACCAGGTTCGTCTCGGCGTGCTCGATGGCGACGCGCTCGGCGAAGGAACCCCAGTGCGTCGCGCCGGGCTGGAACTCGCGGTCGCAGATCTGCTGGTCGCCGCGCGCGCACTGGGCGCAACTCCCGCAGGCGCAGACGAACGGCACGGTGACGCGTGCGCCGACCTCCCACCCGCGCACGCCCGCACCGAGCGCGACGACCCGGCCGGCGAGCTCGTGCCCGGCGACGTGCGGCAGCGTCACGGCGGCGTCGTGGCCCTGCCAGGTGTGCCAGTCGCTGCGGCACACGCCGGTCGCGTCGACCTCGATCACCGCGCCACCCGGCGGCGCCACCGGCTCCGGCACGTCCCGCACGACGGGCGGGGCGCAGAACTCTTCGATCACGACGGCTCGCATGGCCGCGAGCCTACGTCGCCGCGTCTCAGTTGAGCGGCGGCGGCTGGGCGTGGAAGCGGGTTCTTCCCCGCGGCGGCCCGAGGAGCTTGCTGAGCGAGCCGTCCGGCACGTTCAGGATGTCCTCGAGATTCCGCAGGGCCTCCAACGATTCCGCGCGTTCCGGGCGGCACCGCCCGGACTGCCAGTGGCTGAGGGTGGCCAGGCTGACCGTGGTTCCCCTGCCGCGCAAGCGATAGCGGATCCGATCGAGCCCGAGCCCGCGGGCCCGGATCGCCGCCCGCAAGGCCACGTCGAACGGGCCCGCGGCGAGCAGCTGGCTCAGCTCCGCCTGTTCCCCCCGGTCGATCGTGCGTGTTCGCTGACCGGTCATCACAACGCTCCGAAGCACTCCCGAATACGAACATTGGAGCGTAGGCGCCGGTCCGCAAGATCGGAAGACCACTCACCCACCTGCCGTGCGCGCCTTCGCGGCGATGGCGGCGAACGGTTCGGCGTAGCCCGAGTTGATCGTGACGTAGGAAATCCCCCACCGCTCCCGCCACCGGAGAAGCCTTTCCACGGCCCGGTCCGGGTCCTCGGGCAGCACGGTGACCGCACCGGCCGCGGCCAGCTCGGGCACGTCGACCCCGGCCCACCGCGCGATTCCCGGCGACGGCGCCTCCCCGACGGCCATCAGGTTCAGCCCCAGTTCGATGTCCGGCAACCGGGTGCCGGCGAGCGCACGGAATCGATCCACAATGGACTCGGCGGCGGCCTCGGTGGTTTTCGGCGCCCAGGTGAACGTGACGGTGTCGGCTTCTTGCGCGGCGAGCGCGAGCATTTTCGGCCCACCGCCGGCGAGCACCAGCCGCGGCCGATCGGCCGTGCGCTTGAGGTGCGCGATGGTCTCCGCCATCCGTGTGACGCGCTCACCCGGTGAGGGGAACGCCCGGCCGAGTTGCTGCGCGTGGCCCTCCGCACCGGGCCTGCCGACGCCGAGCCCGAGTTCGAAGCGCCCGCCGGTCTGCCGGTGGAGGGTCTGCGCCTGCCAGTCGAGGGCCCGCGCGTCCCGGAAGGGATCGGCGAGCACGAAGGTGCCGAGCCGGAGGTTGTGCGTGACGGCGGCGGCGGCACCGAGGAGGACGAAGGGGTCGGCGGTGCCGACGGGATCGGTCGCGAGGAGGGTGTCGTAGCCGAGGTCCTCGATCCGCTCGGCCTGAGCTGTCCAGGCCGAGAGATCGGGCGCGTAGCCGGCGACGACGCCGAAGCGGAAAGGTTTCATGCGGCCATGGTGCGGCGGGCGGGTGGGTCACCACATCCGCTTCACGACGTCACCCGCGCGTACGCGCTCCGACGTCAGGCGTAACAGCGGAAAGACTGCCCGCGACTCTTGATCACCACGATCGAGGGGGTACGAGATGATCAAGCGCGCTGTTCTCGCCGCCGTGGCGGCGATCACCGCCGCCGGACTCACGGCCTGCGGAAACGAAGCTCCCACTCCGACCGCGACGGCTCCGGTCGCAGCACCCGCCAGCGTGTCGTCGTCCCCTCCTGCCGCCCCGTCATCCGCCGCACCGGCCTACATCACGAAGAAGGTCGGCGAGCGCGCCGGCATCACGAACACCGACGGCAGCCCAGCCGTCGACTTCTGGGTGACCAAGATTTGGGTCGACCCGAAGTGCACCCCCTACGCGTCGCGCGCGGCGGACAAGCACACACTTCTGCTCGACGTGACCGTGAAGACGTACACAGATCGCGACGCGGAGAGCGGCATCAGCGCGTTCTCCGTGCTGCCCGGTCTGATCAACCCCTTCGCGTTCTCGACGACGGGCGCCGACGGCGTCACGAACCAGGCGGAGGCCGACACGTGCGCGGATCCGAAACAGCTGCCGTCCGCCTACGCGCCCAACCGCACCTACACCGGCCAGATCTCGCTCTCCACCTCGGCGAAGAGCGGCACGTTGCAGCTCACGGACGGCTCAGGGCTGTTCGGCCCCGGGGCGCATGGGTGGGAGTGGTCGTACTGATCCTCAGCGCAGGGTGACCGACAACGCCTGGGCGATCTCCTTGCCGATCGCATGCGTAGCCGCATCCGGTGGCGAGCCCACCTTCACCACCATCGGGCCCCCGAACGGCTGACGCTCCATGACCTCGATCCGCTCACCCAGGTTGATCGCGTGTTCCGTCAGGTACCGCAGCAGCTCCGGATCCGTATCCCACACCCGGACGATCTCGCCTACCGCGCCCGGCTCGAGATCGTCCAGGATCCGGACCGACAGCTCCTCCACGCTCCCGTCGGGCGCCGGGATCGGGTCGCCGTGGGGGTCGCGGACCGGGTTGCCGAGCTTCGCCGCGATGCGCTCGACCAGCCGGTCCGACACCGCGTGCTCCAGCGCGTCGGCCTCCGCGTGGACCTCGTCCCACGTGTAGCCGAGCTCCGAGACCAGGTACGTCTCGATCAGCCGGTGGCGGCGCAGCACCGAGCGCGCGAGGAGCCTGCCGTCCGCGGTCAGCTCGATGCCGCGGTACGGCACGTGCGTGACCAGGCCGAGCTGGGACAGCTTCGTGACCATCCCCGACGCCGAGGACGGGCTGACCTCCAGCCGGCCGGCGAGCGACGTGTTGGTGACCGCCTCACCCCGCTCGACCAGGCCGTAGATCACCCGGACGTAGTCCTCGACCGACGAGGACCTCCGGACCGAACCATCTCCCATACCGCATACTTTACGGTGCTACGTACTTTCTCGTGAAAGTTACGGGCGCCAGCGGTAGCGGATCCAGCCCGGCACGGGCTCCGCACCCAGCTGGGCGTAGAACGCCGCGCCCTTTTCGTTGCCCTCCTGCATGTCCCACTCGACGCGGCCGGTCGTGCGGTTGCGCAGCTCGTCGAGCAGCTCGCCGCCGAGGCCGTGGCGGCGGTGGGCCGGGCGGACGAACAGGTCGTCCAGCCAGATCCCCGGCCGGGCCTCCCACGTCGAGAAGTTCCAGCTGCAGAAGGCGAAGCCGGCGACCGTCCCCGGCTCGCCCGGCGGGGTCGCGAGCAGCACCCACGCCTTCGGGTCCGGCCCGAACAGGTGGCCGCTCATCTCGGCGCGGTCGAGCTTCAGGTCGTGGTTGTCCTCGTAGACGGCGTGCTCCTCGATGAGCGCGCAGATTTCCTCGATGTCTTCGAAGACGGCGTCGCGGACGGGCATCTCGCCTCCCGTTTCTGTCGGTGGTGGTCGTTACTGTCGGGGCAGGAGGTGGTCGATGTCACCAGAAGGCAGGTTCGAGGACCTGGTCGACGAGTTCACCGGACGCCCGGGCATCACGCCACCCGGGGCGACCGGCGGGTTCGGGCGCACCGCCCTGCGCGCCAACGGGCGGATCTTCGCGATGTTCGTCCGCGGGCAGCTGGTGCTCAAGCTGCCCAAGGCCCGGGTGGACGAGCTGGTCGAGGGTGGGCACGGCGTGCGGTTCGACGCGAACAAGGGCACGCCGATGAAGGAATGGCTGGCACTGGACACGGCGTCGCCACAGCCGTGGTCCGCGCTCGCGGAAGAAGCACTCGAGTTCGTGGGAAGGAAGTGAGTCATCACGCTTGATAACGCAGTTCGCCGCCGACGGCGGTGCCTTGCACGCTGAGGTCGTCCAAAGCGGACTCTTCCAGCGGCGATCCGGACAACACGGCGAAGTCGGCGAGCTTCCCGGGCTCGAGCGTGCCCAGGTCACGCTCGGCGAAGGTCGCGTAGGCCGAGCCGTACGTGTACGCGCGCAACGCCTGCTCCGGCGTCAACGCCTCTTCGGGCGCGAAGGGTGCGCCTGACGCCGTGCGCCGCCGAACCATGTCGGCGAGCGCGAGCAGCGGCGCGCCGTTCACGACCGGGCGGTCCGACGACGCGGGGAGCACGCAGCCGGCGTCGAGGACGCTGCGCAGCCGGTAGCACCACGGCACGCGGGCGTCGCCGAGCGCGGCGCGCATGCCGTCGCCGAGCTCGTTGACGAACCGGCCCTGCGGCGACGGGATGAGCCCGAGCGACGCGAGCCTGGTCAGCTCCGCGGGCTGGAGCACCGCGCAGTGCTCGATGCGGTGCCGGTGGTCCGTGCGCGGCGAAGCGGCCAACGCGGCTTCGTAGGCGTCGAGGACGACGGTGATCGCGCGGTCGCCGATGGCGTGCGTCGCGATCTGCCAGCCGGCGTCGTGCGCGCGGCGGATCGTCTGCGCGAGCGCCTCCTCGGGCACCTGGAAGTAGCCGCGGTTGGCCGGCTCGCCGTCGAACGGGTCGTGCATCGCGCAGGTGCGCCCGACGAGGGAGCCGTCGGCGAACAACTTCATCGGGCCGACGCGCAGCCACTCGTCGCCGAGGCCGGTGCGCAGGCCGAGGTCGAGGCCGAAGCCGGCGTCGTCGGGCAGGTCGTGCAGCACGCTCGCGGCGACCATCACCGTGCTGCGCACGCGCAGCACGCCGGTGTCGCGCGCCTGCTGGTACGCGGCCAGCTCGGCGGGCGTCTCGCCGACCAGGCCGCCGCCGATGCCGGCCTCCTGGACGCTCGTGATGCCCTCGGCGAGGTACTGCTCGGACGCCCTGGCGAGCCCGCGCACGACCCGGGAAACCGGCGTCGGGTACGTCAGCGGCCGCAGCAGGAGCTGGGCCTGCTCGCGCAGCAGTCCCGTCGGCGAGCCGTCGACGTGCACGACGTCGCCGCCGACCGGGACGTGCGCGAGGTCGAGCTGGTCGAGCACGGCCGAGTTGACCACGGTCATGTGCCCGGACGTGTGCTTGAGCCGCACGAGCATGCCCGGCGCGGCGCGGTCCAGGCCGTGCCGGTCGGGGTGCCCGCCGTCGAGCTTGTTCTGGTCGTACCCGCTGCCGACCACCCAGCTCCCGGCCGGAAGGGTCGCGGCGCGCGCGGCGACGGCGTCGTAGACCTCCTCGACGCTGCGGCAGTCGCTGAGCGGGACGTCGTCGAGGCCCATGCCGAACCACGCCATGTGGTTGTGGGCGTCGTGGAAGCCGGGCACGACGAAGCCGCCGGCGAGGTCGACCCGGGAGCGCGCGGACAGCTCGCGGGCGTCGTCGCCGAGCGCGACCACCCGGCCGTGCAGCACGGCGAGTGCGCTGGTGACGCCCTCGCCCGTCCACACCGTGGCGTTCTCGTAGACCGTGTCGACCCGCATAAGCCTGAGGCTATCGATCGATCGATCGAACGTCTAGCATCGCCCTCATGCCCACCGTGGACTTCGCCGTCGAGGACGGCATCGCGCAGATCCGGCTGAACCGGCCCGAGCGGCTCAACGCGGTCGCGGCCGTCCTGGTCGACGACTTCCTCGCCGCCCTCGACGCGGCCGCCCGCAGCGAGGCCCGCGTCGTCGTGCTGTCCGGGAACGGGCGCGCCTTCTGCGCCGGCCACGACCTCAAGGAACCCACCCCCGCGGGTGATTCGCGGACGCGGCTGGACCGGCTCCAGGACGTCACCCGGCGGCTGCGCGGGCTGCGCCAGCCGGTGATCGCGGCGGTCCACGGCTACGCCATCGGCGCCGGCGCGGAGTTCGCGCTGGGCTGCGACCTGATCCTCGCCGCCGAGGACGCCCTGTTCGCGTTCCCCGAGGTCTCGCTGGGCCTGAGCGTCACCGGCGCGGCGTCGCGGCTGCTGCCGCTGCTCGTCGGCCCGCTCAAGGCGAAGGAGCTGCTGCTGCTCGGCGAGCGCTTCGACGGCCGGAAGGCCGCGGAGCTGGGCATGGTCAACGCCGCCGTCCCCGCCGACCAGCTCCAGGCCGAAGCGCTGAGCTGGGCCAAGCGGATCGCCGGGCACCCGCCGGCGGCCGCGGCGATGGCGAAGCGCGTCCTCGACACGCCGATCGACGTCGAGCCGGCGCTCGAACTCGAGGTCAGCCACGCCCTGATCACCGAAACCTCGGCCGCGGTCGCCGCGTCGACCGAAGCGTTCCGGAGCCGGGGATGACCCCGCTCGCCGAGATCGGGACCCTGGACCAGCTCGTCCGGCGCGCCGCCGAGCTGTGGCCGGGGCGCACGGCCTGGGTGTTCGACCACCTGGACCAGGCGTTCACGTTCGCCGAGGTCGACCGCGAAAGCTCGCGGATCGCGGCGGCGCTGGCCGAGCGCGGCATCGGGCCCGGCGACCGCGTCGCGGTGATGCTGCGGAACGTGCCCGCGTTCCCGCTGACCTGGCTCGCGCTGGCGAAGATCGGCGCGCAGCTGGTGCCGGTCAACACGAACTACCAGGAATTCGACGGCGCCCACGTCCTCCGCCATTCCGGCGCGAAACTCGTCGTCGCCGCCGAGGAGTTCACGGACCTGCTCGGCCGGATCGGGCTGACCGAGATCGTCACCCCCGACGAGCTGAGCACCGACGCCGAACCGCCGGGCTTCACCCCGGTTCCCGAACTCCCGGTGAACATCCAGTACACGTCGGGCACCACCGGCGCGCCCAAGGGCTGCGTCCTGCCGAACCGCTACTGGACGACGCTCGCGATCGGACTGGCCACCGACTTCCCCGCCGTCGGCGAAGCGGACGTCCTGCTGACCGCGCAGCCCTTCCACTACATCGATCCACAGTGGAACGTCGCGCTCGGGCTGGCCGGCGGCGCCACCCTCGTCGTGCTGGACCGGTTCCACCCCAGCACGTTCTGGGCCAAGGTCCGCGAGCACGGCGTCACGTGGTTCTACTGCCTCGGCCTGATGCCGACGCTGCTGCTGCGCCAGGAACCGTCGGCGGCCGATCGCGACCACCGCGTCCGCGCGATCTGCGCGTCGGCCATCCCGCGAGAGCTGCACGCCGAGCTGGAGGCGCGCTGGGGCGTCCCGTGGTACGAGGCGTTCGGGATGACCGAGACCGGCGGCGACATCCGGATGACGGTGGCCGACCACGACGAGACCGTCGGCACCGGCTGCATCGGCCGGCCGAGCCGCGACCGCGAGGTGATGATCGCCGGCGACGACGGGAAGCCGTTGCCGCGCGGGGAAACCGGGCAGCTGCTGATCCGCGGCATCGGGCTGATGCACGGCTACCACGACGATCCCGAAGCGACGGCGAAGGCGTTCGAGAACGGCTGGTTCCACACCGGCGACCTCGCCCGGCTCGACGACGCCGGCCGCGTCCACTACGTCGGCCGCACGAAGGACATGATCCGCCGCAGCGGCGAAAACGTGTCCGCGGACGAGGTCGAGCGCGCGCTGCTGCTGCACCCGTCGGTCAAGCTGGCCGCCGTCGTCGCGGTGCCCGACGAGCTGCGCGGCGAGGAGATCAAGGCGTACGTCGTGTGCGACGGCGACCGTCCCGACCCCGCCGAGCTCGTCGAGTTCTGCTCCGGCAAGCTGGCCTACTTCAAGGTTCCGCGGTTCTGGTCGTTCGCCGACGCGCTGCCGATGACGCCGTCGGAGCGGGTCGCCAAGGGCGAGCTGCGGAAGGTGGCCGACCCGCGCGCCGGGTCGTGGGACGCGAAGGCGGGAGCATGGCTGTGAGCAGCCGGGAGCGGGTGCGCGCGGCGGCGGTGAAGCTGTTCGCCACCAAGGGGTTCCACGGCACCGGCATCCGGGATCTGGCGCAGGAGGCGGAACTCTCGTCGGCGAGCCTGTACCACTACATGGGCACCAAGGAGGATCTCCTCGCGGAGATCATGCACACGGCGCTGACCCGCCTGCTGGACGCGGCCCGCGAAGCGACGGCGGGCGGCGGCGACCCGGTGCACCGGTTGCGCACGCTGGTCGCGCTGCACGTGCTCGCGCACGCGATCGGCCCGGCGGAAACCCGCGTGGTGGACAACGAAGTCGACGTCCTGTCCCCGGCCGCGCGCGAGCCGGTGGTGGCGCTGCGGGACGCGTACGAACGCCTGTGGGCGGCGGCGATCGACGAGGGCGTCGCGGCCGGGGTGTTCCACACCGAACACCCGGCCGTGACGCGGCTCGCACTGCTGGAGATGTGCAGCGGCGTGGCCCGCTGGTACTCCCCGCGCGGCCCGCTGGCGCTGGACCAGCTCGCGGAGCACTACGCGGAGCTGGTGTCGAGGGCGCTGGGCTGCACCTCGCCGCCTGGTCCGACCGACTTCCGGCGGTGCCGGGAAATCGTCGCGAAAGAGTGGGGCGTGTCCGTTTAGCGGCGCTTTTACCTGTGTACGCCTTGCCCAGACGGCGTGCGTGGGGGACGCTCGAAGGGTGACTGAGGAAACGATCCAACTGGAACTGGACGACTCGGGTCTCGCGCCGGGCCTCCCGGCGCCGGCACACCCCCGCGATCAGGTGCAGGATGTCCCCTATCGCCCGGTCGAGTTCCGCGATGACGATCTCCCCACCGCTCTGGAACGGTGCTCCGCGTGGCTACGGCAGGCGCAGGAATGGCTGGGCGAGCCGCTCGACGTCCTGGCCATCCACCTCGACTACGACGACCGCCAGGGTTCGCCGTACTACGACGTGAAGCTCCTGTGCAACGAAGAGGACCTGGCCGGCGTCCCGATCGCCATCCGCAACAAGAAGTAACCCCGAACACCGCCGAGGCCACCTCCCGGACGTCCGGGAGGTGGCCTCGTTCGCGTTCCGGGGGTCAGCCGAGCACGCCGCCGACCTTCACGTGGCCCTTGAGGAGGTTGCGCGCGATGGTGCGGCGCTGGATCTCGTCGGTGCCTTCGTAGATGCGCAGCAGCCGCAGCTCGCGGTACCACCGCTCGATCGGCAGCTCGCGGGTGTAGCCCATGCCGCCGTGGATCTGCAGGACGCGGTCGACGATTTCGTTGGCCTTCTGGCCGCCGTACAGCTTCGCCATGGACTGCGCGTGCCGCGAGTCGATGCCCTGGTCGACCTGCCAGGCGGCGTTGAGCACGAGCCAGCGCAACGCCTCGAGCTCCACTCCGGAGTCGGCGATCATCCACTGGATGGCCTGGCGTTCGGCGATCTTCTGCCCGAACGTCTCGCGCGTGTTGGCGTGCTCGATGGCCATCGAGATCAGCCGCTCGCACGAACCGATCGCGCGCGCCGGCAGGAGGTAGCGGCCCTGCCCGATCCACTGCATCGCGAGTTCGAAGCCGCGGCCCTCTTCGCCGAGGATCTGCGTCTCGGGCACGCGGACGTCCTGGAAGATCAGCGACGCCGGGCCCCACTCGCCCATGGTGTCGATGTACTCGGACTTCCAGCCGGCCTCGCGGTCGACGAGGAAGCAGGTGACGCCGCCGTTCGCGCCCTTCTCCGGGTCGGTGATCGCGAAGACCATGGTGAAGTCGGCTTCGTTGCCGCCGGTGATGAAGGTCTTCTCGCCGTTGATGATCCAGTCGGTGCCGTCCTTGCGGGCGGTGGTCCGGATGGCCTTGGCGTCCGACCCGGCGCCCGGCTCGGTGATCGCGAAGCACGACTTGCGCTCGCCCGAGATGGTCGGCAGCAGGTAGGTCTGCTTCTGCTCCTCGTTGGCGTGGAACAGGATGTTGTCCGCGGCGCCGCCGAAGCGGAACGGCACGAAGGTGCGGCCGAGCTCGGCCTCCAGCAGCGCGGCCATCACGGCGGACAGGCCCATGCCGCCGTACTCCTCCGGCGTGAAGACGCCCCAGAAGCCGGACTCCTTCGCCTTGAGCTGGAGATCCTTCAGCTCCTCGCCGGTCAGCCCGGGCTGGTGCGCGCGCTCGCGGCGGAGGACTTCCTGCTCGAGCGGGATCAGCTCCCGCTGGACGAACGTGCGGACCCAGTCGCGCACTTCCCGTTCTTCGGTGCTGAGTGAAAAGTCCATGGGTGAGCTGCTCCTCCGACACTGGCTAAGCGCTTGCTTAGTCGAGGGTACCCCGTGAGAGGTGGATTACCCCAGACCTCGGCCCGAATTCGTGACAAGCGCCCGGGCTCCCGGAAGGATCGGAGGGGTGATGGAGATCGTGGTCCGCTGGTCGCCGCCGTTGCCCGCCGAAGAGCGCTTCCTGCGCCTGCTGGACGAAGCCGAGCAGGACCGCTTCGCGGCGTACCGCCAGGACGCCGACAAGCGCCGCTTCCTGACCGGCCGCGTACTGGCGAAGACGGCCGCGGCGGAGCGCCTCGGCCTGGCCGTGGAGGCGGTGAAGTTCGACGCGACCTGCGAAGACTGCGGCAAGCCCCACGGCCGCCCCCGGGTCCCGGGCGCGGACCTGACCCTGTCGATCTCGCATTCGGGCGACCTGATCGGCCTCGCGGCCACCCCGTCGGTCCCGGTCGGCCTCGACGTCGAGACGGCGAACCGCCGCGCGGACGACGGCCTGATCGACTACGCGCTGAGCCCGGCCGAGGCGGCCCACCTGGCAGGCCTGGACCCGGACGCGAAGGCGGCGGCGTTCTTCGTCTACTGGACCCGCAAGGAAGCGGTGATGAAGGCCACGGGCAAGGGCCTGCGCATCCCGCTGCAGAGCATCACGTTCTCCCGCTACGACGAACCGGCCCGGCTGGTGTCGTCCGGGGACGCGTCGCTGGACCCGGCGCGAACGAGGCTCGTGGACCTGAAGGCGGCGGACGGCTACCGCGCGGCGATCGCGGTGCTGACCACCGAGGAGCTGTCGGTGACCGAGGAGCACTGGCTCCCGTAGCGCTCGACCCGAGCGCCCCAAAGCGGCCTTCGGTGCGTCAGACGCACCCAAGGCGGCCTTCGGTGCGCGAGACGCAACCAAGGCCACCTTGGGGCGCTCGGAGCCGGGGTCAGATGCCGGCGAGGTCCTCCAGGCCCATCGCCGTCAGCAGGGTCCTGAACTTCGCCGTCGTCTCGTCCAACTCCGCCCTCGGGTCCGACGCCGCCACGATGCCGCCGCCCGCGTACAGCCTCATCGACGTCGAGGCGATCTCCGCGCAGCGGATCGCCACCGCCCACTCGCCGTCGCCTGCCGCGTCGACCCAGCCGACCGCGCCCGCGTAGTAGTCGCGGTCGAAGGGCTCCAGTTCCTGGACCAGGTCGCGGGACTCGGCCGTCGGGGTGCCGCAGATCGCCGGGGTCGGGTGCAGGGCCGCCGCGAGGTCGAGGGCCGTGACGTCCGGGTCGAGCAGCTCGCCCGTGATCGGGGTGCGCAGGTGCCAGATCGCCGGCGTCGTCACAAGCTCCGGGCCCGCCGGGACGTCCAGCGTGCGGCAGAACGGCCGCAGCGCCTCGACGAGGTAGTCGATGACCACCGCGTGTTCGAGCTGGTCCTTGCGGGACGTCCGCAGCGCCTCGCCGTTGGCGCGGTCGGTCGCCGGGTCCGCGGACCGGGGCATCGAGCCCGCGTGCGGCGACGAGAACACCGTGCGGCCGGTGCGGCGCAGCAGCAGCTCGGGCGTGGCGCCGACGAGCGTGCGGCCGCCAGGCAGCTCGGCCGCGTACGTGAAGTGGCGGGGGTTGCCGGCCGCCAGGTTGCGCACGACGCGCTCGGCCGGCACTGGCGAAGAGAACTCGAGGTCCAGGGCGCGGGCCAGGACGGCTTTCCGCAGGCCCCGCGAGCCCAACGCGTCGACAGCCGCCGAAACGGCAGCCATGTGCCGGGTCGGCGAAGGCACCGCGCGCACCTCCACGGGCGCCGCCAGGACCTCACGCCCGAGCGAAGGCGCGCCCTCGGCGCGGTGGACGGTCCGGGGCACGACCAGATGGCCCGGCACCTTCGTGTCGGGCCCGGTGTCGAACGGCAGGACACCGACGGCCAGCGGGGCTCCGGTCTCCGCCAGGACGCCGGGGATCGCCGAAGCGAGCCGCCGCGGGTCCGTCTCGGTGACGGTCCGGAGCACGCCCTGCGCGAGGAGTGCGCGCTGGGCCGTGGTGAAGAGGAAGTCGCCACGCTGGTAGCGGGCGGCGAGGTCGAGTACCGGGGTCGCCGGGTCAGGTGAACTCACCGCTCCAGCGTCCCAGGCTTCGGGAGATCCGCGAGGGGAGTGTCACGAGCGACACTCCCCTCGCGGGAGCTCCTGACGACGAGCTACTTGAGCGCGTCGATGAGCGCCTCGCGCTGGCGCTCGCCCAGGCCGGCGGCCCGCCGGTCCGGGTCGATGCCGGCCTGCTCGAGCAGGGCGGCGACCTTCACCGCGCCGAGGCCGGGGACGGCCTTCAGCAGCTGGGTGACCTTCGTCTTCCCGATGGTCTTGTTCTCCTTGGCCTGCTTGAGCACCTTCTCGATGCTCTCCTTGCCGGACTTGATCGACGCGAGCAGCTCCGAACGCGCCTTGCGAGCCTCGGCGGCCTTGGCCAGGGCCTCGGCGCGCTGCTCCGGAGTCAACGTAGGCAGAGCCAACGTAGTGTCCTTTCCTCTCAGGTCTCCGCTTTCGCGGCCGACAGCTTTTGTGAGTGCTTGCTCCTGCAAGCGCTGCTCAGCCGTCTCTTGCCACGGCCCCAGTAAACGCCACCGGCTTCGTGGCCGTGCAACCGACACGCACTTATTACCCCCGGAGGTGATACCGGGCAACCCGCTCCGGCCTGCGGAAACGCTCCCAATAAGTGGCCCGGGTGGCCAGTGTCACCCGGAAGTGGAGCCTCCGTTACCGCACGCATTTCCTTGCCTATAAGGAAAGGCGCAAAAATTGATGATCTTGATCATCGTCCGGTGGTCGCCCGATCGCGCGACGACCGTGACCGAACGGAGCCGTTGTTGACCATGCCCGCTTCACCCGATCCGCACTAGAGTCGGCGCAACCCCAGTTCACCGGCGAACGACCCCCGGGAGCGACCATGTTGAGCACCATGCAGGACGGCCAGCTGTCGCTGGCGAACCTGCTCAAACACGGCACCTCGGTGCACTCGGCGAGCGAAGTCATCACCTGGACCGGTTCAGAAGCCCGGCGCGAGACGTACGGGGAGCTCGGCCGCAACGCCGCCCGCCTCGCGAACGCGCTCCGGAGCCTCGGCGTCACCGGCGACCAGCGCGTCGGCACGTTCATGTGGAACAACGCCGAGCACCTGGCCGCCTACCTCGCCGTCCCGGCGATGGGCGCCGTGCTGCACACCCTGAACATCCGGCTCTTCCCCGAGCAGCTGACCTTCGTCGCCAACCACGCCGAGGACCAGGTCGTCATCGTCGACGGCACGCTCGTCCCGCTGCTGGCCAAGCAGCTGCCCGAGTTCAAGACGGTCCGGCACGTCATCGTGGCCAACGGCGACGCGGCGGCCCTGCAGGCCCCGGACGGCGTCCAGGTGCACGCCTACGCCGAGCTGCTGGCCGCCCAGCCGGACACCTTCGACTGGCCGGACGTGGACGAGCGCTCGGCCGCCGCGATGTGCTACACCTCGGGCACGACGGGTGACCCCAAGGGTGTCGCCTATTCACACCGCTCGATCTGGCTGCACTCCATGCAGGTCTGCATGAGCGACAGCATGAACCTCGCGCAGAGCGACAAGGCGCTGGCGATCGTGCCGCAGTTCCACGCGATGGCATGGGGGCTGCCGTACGCGGCGCTGATGGTCGGCGCGTCACTGGTGATGCCGGACCGCTTCCTCCAGCCGGCCCCGCTCGCGGCGCTGCTCGCGGCCGAGAAGCCGACGTTCGCCGGCGCGGTCCCGACCGTCTGGCAGGGCCTGCTCGCCCACCTCGAGGCGCACCCGCAGGACATCTCCCACCTGCGTGAAGTCGTCGTCGGCGGGTCGGCGGTGCCGCCGTCGCTGATGCACGCGTTCCAGGAGAAGCACAAGGTGTCGATCCTGCACGCCTGGGGCATGACCGAGACGTCGCCGCTGGGCAGCGTGGCCCGCCCGCCCGCCTCCGCGACCGGCGACGAGGCCTGGCGCTACCGCTACACGCAGGGCCGCTTCCCGGCGTCCGTGCGGGCGCGGCTGCTCGACGACGACGGCACGGTGCTGCCCTGGGACAACGAGGCCGTCGGCGAGCTCGAGGTCCAGGGCCCGTGGATCGCCGGCTCGTACTACGGCGGCTCGCAGGTCGACCCGGACAAGTTCCACGACGGCTGGCTGCGCACCGGCGACGTCGGCAAGATCAGCGCCGACGGCTACCTGACGCTGACCGACCGCGCCAAGGACGTCATCAAGTCCGGCGGCGAGTGGATCTCCTCGGTCGACCTGGAGAACCAGGTCATGGGCCACCCGGCGGTGGCCGAGGCCGCGGTCGTCGGCATCCCGGACGAGAAGTGGGACGAGCGGCCGCTGGTCGCCGTCGTGCTCAAGGAGGGCCAGACGGCCACGCCCGAAGAGCTGCGCGACTTCCTGGCCGACAAGGTCGCGAAGTGGCAGCTGCCGGAGAACTGGACGTTCGTGGACGAAGTCCCCAAGACGAGCGTCGGCAAGTTCGACAAGAAGCGCATCCGCGCGTCCTACTCCGAGGGAAAGCTCGACATCGCCCAGCTCTAACGGGTAAATCTCCGGCGTGCCTAAACGCCTCTGAAGGCCACCATGAGGGACTCTGACGCCCTGATGGTGGCCTTCAGAGCATGTCGAAGGGGTTCTGGGGATGCAGCGAAACAGGCGCAGGTTCTTGGCGCTCGCGGGCTTGGGCGCGCTGACGGCGGCGTGCGGGTCGAACACGGGGCGGCAGGGTGACCCGCCGCCCTCCACGGCGTACTCGGCGGGCCCGCCGCCGTCGGACACCCCGAAGGTCGCGCTCCAGCAGTGGTACCACGCGTACGGCGAGGACGGCGTCCAGGAAGCCGTCAAGCGCTACGCGGCGAGCTACCCCGGCGCGACCGTGAACGTCCAGTGGAACCCCGGCGACTACGACTCCAAGATCGTCACCGCGCTGCAGAACAGCAAGGTCCCGGACGTCTTCGAGGCGCAGGTCAAGATCGACTGGGTGCGGCAGAACCAGGTCGTCCCGCTCGACGACGTCATCGCACCGGTGAAGGCCGACTTCAGCCCGGCCGTGCTCGCCGCGCAGACCGTCGAAGGCAAGGTCTACGGCATCCCGCAAGCCACCGACACGCAGGTGCTCTTCTACCGCAAGAGCCTGCTGCAGGCCGCCGGCGTGCAGCCGCCGCAGACGGTCGACGAGCTGATCGACGCGGCCTCGAAGCTGACGAAGGACGGCGTCAAGGGCTTCTTCGCGGGCAACGACGGCGGCGTCGGCGTGCTCACCGGCCCGCTGCTGTGGTCGGCGGGCCTCGACTACCTCAAGAACGGCAACCGCGAGGTCGGCTTCGACGACCCGCGCGCGGCCACCGCGCTCGGCAAGCTGCACACGCTCAACACCAACGGCTCGCTGCTGCTCGGCGCCCCGGCCGACTGGTCGGACCCGGGCGCCTTCATCGACGGGCTCGCCGCGATGCAGTGGACCGGCCTGTGGAACGTACCGAAGATCCGCTCGGCGTTCGACGACGACTTCGGCGTGCTGCCCTTCCCCAGGCTGGACGGCAGCGGCGCGCCGTCGGTGCCGGTCGGCGCGTACGGCGCGATGGTCAACGCCAAGAGCGCGCACGTCGCCGAGGCCAAGGCGTTCGTGAAGTGGCTGTGGATCGACAAGACCGACAACCAGCTGGAGTTCGCCACGAAGTTCGGCTTCCACGTGCCGGCCCGGCAAAGCCTGATCGACCGCGCGGACAACCTCAAGAACGGCCCGGCCGCCGACGCGGCCCGGTTCGTCAAGGAGAACAGCCACCTCGTCGGCGGTCCGGTGTGGACGCAGCAGGCGAACACGGCGCTGTCGGACGCGGCCGCGAAGATCGCCAAGGAGGGCGCGGACCCGGCGGCGCAGGTCAAGACGGCCGTCGGCGTGGCCCAGTCCGAGCTGAAGCGCTTGTTCGGATGAAACGGCGCGACGCGCGCGCCTTCTGGCTCTTCGTCGGACCGTTCCTGCTCGGGCTCGCGGTCTTCGCGTACCTCCCGATCGGCTGGAGCGCGTACCTGTCGTTCTTCGACGCGCGCAACACCGTGACGCCGACGGACTTCGTCGGGCTGGACAACTACGGGCACATGCTCACCGACGAGCCGTTCCTGTCGAGCCTGGGCACGTTCAGCGTGTTCGCGGTGTTCATCGTGCCGCTGACGTTCATGCTGTCGCTGGCCTTGGCGCTCGGCGTCAACCGGCTGCGGCTCGCGCGCGCGTTCTTCCGGTCGGTGTTCTTCCTGCCGTTCGCGTGCTCGTACGTCGTGGCGTCGCTGATCTGGAAGACGTCGTTGTTCTCGGGTGTCCGATATGGACTGGCGAACACCGTGCTGTCGGTGTTCGGCGTGGATCCGGTGGCGTGGACCGGGACGGTGCACCCGCCGCTGTACTGGATCGTGCTGGTGACCGCCCGGCTGTGGCTGCAGCTGGGCTTCTACATGATCCTGTTCATCGCGGCCCTGCAACGGATCCCGCGGCACCTCTACGAAGCCGCGTGGCTCGACGGCGCGAAACCGGGCTGGCAGGTGTTCCGGTACGTGACGCTCCCGCAGCTGCGTTCGACGGCGGTGGCGGTGCTGCTGCTGAACTTGATCAACGCCTACCAGGCGTTCGACGAGTTCTACAACATCATGGGCGACAGCCGCGGCTACCCGCCCTTCGCGCGCCCGCCGTTGGTCTACCTCTACTACACGTCGCTCGGCTCGGGCGGCCAGGACCTCGGCCGCGGCAGCGCGGGCGCGGTGATCCTGGCGCTGATCATCGCCCTCGTCACCTTGCTCCAGGGCCGGGTACTGCGTTTCGGGAGGACGGCGTGAGGGCGTTCTTCCGGTGGGCCGCCCTGATCGTGGCGGCGGTCCTGTTCCTGCTCCCCTTCTACCTGTTGCTGCGCAACGGCTTGGCGTCGCGGGCAGAGATCACCGCTCCCGAGTGGACGTTCTTCCCGTCCACAGTGCACTGGGAGAACTTCTCGAAGCTGTTCTCCGCCGAGGACGTCCCGTTCGCCAGGAGCCTGCTCAACTCGGCCATCGTGGCGGTGCTGCAGACGGTCGGCCTGCTGGTGCTCTGCTCCCTGGCGGGCTACGGCCTCGCCCGCATCCCGTACCGCCATTCCAAGATCGTGTTCTACGCGGTGCTGGCGACGCTGATGATCCCGACGTCGGTGACGTTCGTGCCGAGCTTCGTGGTGGTTTCGTCGCTGGGCTGGCTGTCGGACTTCCGCGGCCTGGTGATCCCCGGGCTGTTCAGCGCGTTCAGCGTGTTCCTGTTCCGCCAGTACTTCCTGGACTTCCCGCGTGAGCTGGAGGAAGCCGGGCGGGTCGACGGGCTCAGCCGCTGGGGCGTGTTCTGGCGGATCGTCGTGCCGAATTCGAAGGGGTTCTTCGCGGCGATCGCGGTCATCACGGTGATCGGCAGCTGGAACGCGTTCCTGTGGCCGCTGATCATCGCCCAGTCCCCGGATTCGTGGACGGTCCAGGTGGCGCTGTCGGGCTTGCTGACGGCGCAGAACCCCCAGCTGAACCTGCTGTTCCTGGCGGCCGCGGTGTGGATCCTGCCGATCGTGCTGCTGTTCGCGTTCCTGCAGCGGTACCTGGTGCGCGGGGTGACCGAGTCCGGGCTGACGGGCTGAACCGCCACCACAGCAGGACGAGCGTCGCCCGCCAGACCGGCGGCGGGATCGCGACCACGCCCGCCGCCTGGGTGGCCCGCGCGGCCGGGGTTCCAGCACCGCCTGGACGGCTTCCCCGCGGTCAAGGCGCTCGGCCCGGCGTTCGCCCGCACCACCGCCGACGACCTGTTCGCCCTCGGCACCGAAGTCATCCTCGACGGCCTCGCCGTCCGGCGGAATTGACCACGACCTTCGGCGGTACACCCACCCCGACGGCTGTGACAGGGTAGCTCGAAATGTCACGTTCATCGCCCGGACACCGACGTCCGGCACGGTGCTGGCAACCGAGAAGACTGGGGAGCGAACAACCATGGCCGAACTCACCCGGCGCACCGTCGCCACCGCGGGCGCCGCCGGTCTCGGGCTCCTGCTCTGCACGCCCACCGCGAACGCCCTCGACCGCGCCCTGCGGCTCACCGGCACCCGCTCGGTCAGCACCGCCGGCACCACGCTGGAGCAGGTCGCGACGGCGTCGGGCACGGGTTACTCGCGGCTGTCCGCAGGCCCCGGCTGGCCGCTGGTCGTCCGGAGCGACCTCGCCGCGCCGCAGAGCGGCCGCGATGACCGCCGCCGCGCGCTCAGCGCCTTCGTCCAGTTCACCGACCTGCACATCACCGACACCGAGAGCCCCGCGCGGTTCGAGTACCTGCACCCGTTCATCGGCTCCGCGCACCGGCCGCAGGAGGCGCTCGGCACCGTCGCCACCAGCGCGCTGGTCGAGCGCGTCAACAGCGTGCGGCAGGGCCCGTTCACCGGGCGGCCGTTCGACCTCATGGTGACCACCGGCGACAACACCGACAACCACGAGCTGATCGAGCTGGACTGGTTCCTCAAGGTCCTCAACGGCGGCAGCGTCACCCCGGGATCCGGCGACCCCGAGGTCTACGAAGGCGTCCAGAGCTCGGGCAACAAGGAGTACTGGAACCCCTCGATCCCGGGTGTCGGCGACGACTACTCGGCCAAGGGCTTCCCGCAGCTGCCGGGCCTGCTCGAGGCGGCCATGAAGCCGTTCACCGCGCCGGGTCTCGACGTGCCGTGGTTCTGCACCTTCGGCAACCACGACGACAGCATCGTCGGCTCGCTGCCGGCCCAGATCCCCGGCATCGACGCCTGGTACACCGGCAAGTACAAGGTGATCGGCAAGGACGAGACCACCGCGAAGAAGCTCGCCGACGCCATCCGCAAGCCGGGCTCGAGCATCCCGGTCGCCGAGCTGTTCGGCGGTTCCGGCACCATCCGCGAGATCACGCCGGACGCCCGGCGCCGCCCGTTCACCACCGCCGAGTTCGTCCGCGCGCACCTCGACGCGGCCAACACCGGCCCCGGCCCGGCCGGCCACGGCTTCACCAGCGCGAACGCCGACGGCAAGAACGTCTACTACACGTTCCGGATCGCCCCGGGCATCACCGGCATCAGCCTCGACACCACCACCGACGCCGGGTTCGCCGACGGCTCGATCGGGCTGGCGCAGTACAACTGGGTCGAGTCGACGCTCAAGCGGAACAGCTCGGCGTACTACGACTTCTTCGGCCGCAAGGTCACCCACGCCGTCACCGACGAGCTGTTCATCCTGTTCAGCCACCATACCAGCGGCTCGATGGGCAACCTGCTGCCGGACTCGCGCCACCTGCTCGACCCGCGCCTGGACGGCAACGCGTTCGTCGCGCTGCTCAAGCGGTTCCCGAACGTGCTGGCCTGGGTCAACGGCCACACGCACCGCAACCAGATCACCGCGCACGCCGGCGGCACCCCGAAGCAGGGCTTCTGGGAGATCAACACCGCGTCGCACGTCGACTTCCCGCAGCACGCCCGCATCGTCGAGGTCGCGGACAACGCCGACGGCACGTTGTCGCTGTTCACGACGTTGATCGAAGCGGAAGCGCCGTACGCGGTGGACTACGGCGCCCGGACCCCGCAAGCGCTTGCGTCGCTGTACCGCGAGCTGTCCTACAACGACATCCACACCGACCCGGGCCGCGTCGGCGCGAGCGCGGACCACAACACCGAGCTGCTGCTGGTGCACCCGCTGTCCTGAGCGCGTTACGTCGGAGGTAATCGCCCCGCGGCGGGCTTTCGGGCAAGCTGCGGGGCATGACCGATCCCGAGGGCACGCAGCTCTTCCACCGCTCCATGCCGTTCTCCGAACGCCTCGGCGTCGAGGTGCTGGAGCACGGGCCCGCGCTCGTCCGCAGCCGGCTGAAGTGGGACGAGAGCCTCTGCACGCTCGGCGGCGCGCTGCACGGGGGCGCGCTCATGGCGCTGGCCGACTCGACCGGCGCCGTGTGCGCGTTCCTCAACCTGCCCGAGGGCGGCCAGGGCACGACGACCGTCGAGTCGAAGACGAACTTCCTGCGCGCGGTGCGTTCGGGCTACGCCGTTGCGTCGTCCAGACCACTGCACGCCGGGCGCAAGTTCGTCGTCGTGGAAACCGAGGTCCACGACGACGACGGCAAGTTGGTCGCGAAAGTGACACAGACGCAGGCCGTCCTCTAGGTACCTGTTTACATACCTCGCCGGACCGGCGAAAATCCTCGCCTACTGGGTGGGTCGAGCGAGGAGCCGCGATGCGGGTACGCAGTCTGTTCACATTACTGTCGGTTGTCGTGCTGACAGCCGTAACCGTTCAGGTCGCCGAGGCGGGGCCACGCGACGACGAAGCCATCGACTACCACGAGTGGACCGGCGGCCGCTTCCACGAGGGCGACTTCGCCGGGCTCGCGCTGACCGGGGACGGCCTGCGCATCACCCACCCGGTCGGCACGGTGCAGCACACCGAGCCGGAGCTCGGCACGACGCGGACGTACGAGTACAGCCAGTGGACGTCCCCGGCGTACCGGCAGGGCTTCGGCGCGACGCAGCTGGTCGCGTCCTGGAACGCGAAGACGCCGGCCAAGACGTGGCTGCAGGTCGAGGCGCAGGGCCGGACGTCGGCGGGCGCCGAAACCGGCTGGTACGTGATGGGCCGCTGGGCCAGCGGGGACGCCGACATCCTCCGCACCAGCGTCGACGGCCAGGACGACGCGAACGCGCTGGTCGACGTCGACACGCTGGTCACGAAGGCCGGGGTGACGCTGAAGTCGTACAAGCTGCGGATCAGCCTCTACCGCGAAGCCGGCTCGGGCGCGACGCCGTCGGTGTCGCTGCTGGGCGCGATGACGTCGGCGGTGCCGGACCGCTTCGAGGTGCAGCCGACGAAGCCGGGGCGCGCCACCGGGATCGAGCTGAAGGTGCCCGCGTACGCGCAGAACCTCCACAAGGGACAGTTCCCGCAGTACGGTGGGGGCGGCGAGGCGTGGTGCAGCCCGACGTCGACCGAGATGGTGGCCGAGTACTGGGGCAAGAAGCCGTCCGCCGAAGAGATGTCGTGGATCCCGGCGGACTACGTCGACCCGCAGGTGGCGTTCGCGGCGCGCTACACCTACGACCACGCCTACGACGGCACCGGGAACTGGCCGTTCAACACCGCCTACGCGGCGTCGCGCGGGTTGAAGGGGCACATCACGCGGCTGCACTCGCTGAACGAGCTGGAGAACTACATCGCCCGCGGCATCCCGGTGATCACGTCGCAGTCGTTCCTGGCCTCGGAGCTGGACGGCGCCGGCTACGGGACGGCGGGCCACATCATGGTCGTCGTCGGGTTCACGAAGGACGGCGACGTGATCGCCAACGACCCGGCGGCCAGCAGCAACGACCGCGTGCGGAACGTCTACAAGCGCGACCAGTTCGAGAAGATCTGGCAGCGGACCAAGCGCTACCGCGCGGACGGCTCGGTGGCGGGCGGCCCCGGAGGTGTCGCGTACATCATCACCCCCGCCTGAATCCGTGAAGGCCTCCTTACCGGGCAAAAAAGCCGGTAAGGAGGCCTTCACGGCTTTTGTCACCAGGCCTTGCCCGCCTGCTCCCGGATCGCGCGGTTGATCCGGTTGAAGAAGCCGGTCAGGGCGATGTTCAGGACGATCGCCGACAGCTGCTTGTCGTCGAAGTGCGCGGCGGCGGCCGCCCAGATCTCGTCCGTGACGCCGGGCTGGCCGTCCTGGATCCGCGTCGCGGCTTCGGTCAGGGCGAGCGCCGCCCGCTCCGGCTCGGTGAAGAACGGCGTCTCGCGCCAGGTGACGACGTTGTGCAGCCGGTCGTCGGTCTCCCCCTGCCGCTTCGCCGACGCGACACCCGCGTAGACGCACGGGCTGCAGCCGTTGATCTGGCTGGCCCGCAGGTGGACCAGCTCCAGCAGCAGCGGGTCGATGCCCGCGCCGTGCACCACCTTGAACAGCTGCTGGACCGCGCCGACCACCTCGGGGCTGCTCTCGCTCGTCAGCCGTGCTTCCATCATTTCCTCCATCGGTTACCTGTGCCCCTCCGGGCTCGTCACCACCACGACGGAGCGGAACCGAGGAAGGTAACGACATGCCCGACACGCTGGCCGAAGCGTTCGAAGCCCGGCGCGACCGCCTGCGCGCGGTGGCCCACCGCCTGCTCGGCTCGCACGCCGACGCCGAGGACGTGGTCCAGGAGGCCTGGCTGCGGCTGTCCCGCCACGACACGGCGGCCATCGACAACCTCGACGGCTGGCTGACCACGGTGGTCGGCCGGATCAGCCTGGACGTCCTGCGCTCGCGCAAGTCGCGCCCCGAGTCGCCCTACGACGAGATCGTGGTGGCGGTCGACGACGGCAGCGAGGACGTCGCCCGCGCGGACTCGGTGGGCCTGGCGCTGCTCGTGGTCCTCGAGTCGCTGGGCCCGGCCGAGCGGCTGGCGTTCGTGCTGCACGACCTGTTCGCGGTCCCGTTCGAGGAGATCGGCCGGATACTGGGCAAGTCCGCGGGCGCGACGAAGATGCTGGCCAGCCGCGCCCGCCGCAAGGTCCGGGCCGCGGACGCACCCCCGGCCGGACGCGCTTCGCAGCGCGAGGTCGTGACGGCGTTCCTGCGCGCGGCCCGCGACGGCGATTTCGAGGGCCTGCTGCGCGTGCTCGACCCGGACGTCCAGCTGACGGTGGACACCCCGGGCGGCGTGGTGGTGGTCCTGGGCGCGACGAAGGTGGCGGCGGGCGCCCAGTTCGGCGCGGCGTCCGACGGCAGCACGGTGCTGGTCGGCGGCCTGCCGGGAGTGGTCGCCTGGCGTCCGGACGGGTCGCCGTTGTCGGTGGTGGCGTTCGTGGTGGCGGACGGCCGGGTCACGCGCATCGCCGCGGTGGCCGACCCGGCCCGGCTGGCGTCCATGGACCTGCCGAAGCCGCAGTGACCCCAGTTGCGGAGAGCGCAACCCGTTGCGTATTCACCACCGAAGCTCACTCATGCGGATGTCGCCATCTCCGCGTGATCCGTGATTAGCTGCGGGCAGGACCGCAGGAGCCGGAAGGTGGATTCGCATGCCGTACGAGGTGCAGGGGGTCGTTTCGCGGGCGAAGGGCGAGCCCGTCTCGCTCGAAACCGTCGTGGTGCCCGATCCCGGGCCCGGCGAGGCCGTCGTGAACGTGCAGGCCTGCGGGGTCTGCCACACCGATCTGCACTACCGCGAAGGCGGGATCAACGACGACTTCCCGTTCCTGCTCGGCCACGAAGCCGCCGGTGTCGTGGAAGCCGTCGGCGAAGGGGTCACCGATCTCGAACCCGGTGACTACGTCGTCCTCAACTGGCGCGCGGTCTGCGGCACCTGCCGGGCCTGCAAGCGCGGCAAGCCGTGGTACTGCTTCTCCACCTTCAACGCCGCCCAGCCGATGACGCTCACCGACGGCACCAAGCTGTCGCCCGCGCTCGGCGTCGGCGCGTTCCTCGAGAAGACGCTCGTCCACAGCGGACAGTGCACGAAGGTGAACCGGGAAGCCGAACCCGCCGTCGCCGGGCTGCTCGGCTGCGGGGTCATGGCCGGGCTCGGCGCCGCCATCAACACCGGGGCGGTCACCCGCGGGGACTCGGTCGCCGTCATCGGCTGCGGCGGGGTCGGCGACGCCGCCATCGCGGGCGCGAAGCTGGCGGGCGCGACCACGATCGTCGCGATCGACATGGACGACCGGAAGCTGGGGTGGGCCAAGGACTTCGGCGCGACGCACACCGTCAACAGCCGGGGCCTCTCCGAGGAGCAGGTCGTCGAGGCCATGCAGGACGCGACGAACTCGTTCGGCCCCGACGTCGTCATCGACGCGGTCGGCCGCCCCGAGACCTGGCGCCAGGCGTTCTACGGACGCGACCTGGCCGGCACCGTCGTCCTCGTCGGCGTGCCGACGCCGGACATGCGGCTGAACGACCTGCCGCTGATCGACTTCTTCTCGCGCGGTGGCTCGCTGAAGTCGTCCTGGTACGGCGACTGCCTGCCCAGCCGGGACTTCCCGATGCTCGTCGACCTCTACCTGCAGGGCCGGCTGCCGCTGGACAAGTTCGTCACCGAGCGGATCGGCGTCGACGGCGTGGAGCAGGCCTTCGAGCGCATGCACCACGGTGACGTCCTGCGCAGCGTGGTGACGTTCTGAGCCTCTTCACCGACGAGGACTACCCGGCCGACCCCTACCCGGGGACCCGGCCGGGCTTCTCCTTCGTCCACACCGAGGGCGCCGGCCACCCGCTGGCGACGGCGCCGGCCGGCTGGCGCGACAGGCAGGCCGTGCTCGCGTACGGCTCCAACGCGAACCCGTCGAAGATCAGCTGGATGCGGGCCGAGCTCGGGCTCGAAGGCCCGGTCATCGTGGCGCACGCGCGCTGCGACGGCCTCGCCGCGGTCTGGGCCGCCGGCCTGCGGTACCGCGACGGCCAGCGCCCGGCGACGCTCACCGCGCTGCCGGGCGTCGAGGAGCACGCCGTCTGGTTCGTGACGCCGGAGCAGCTCGCGGTGCTGGACGTCTGCGAGGGCCGCGGCAACCGCTACCACCTGGTGCGGCTCACCGACCCGGACATCACGCTCGAAGACGGCAGCCGGGTGACCGACGTGCTCGCCTACATCGGCGCGGTGCCGATCCGGTACCCGCTGCTGGTCGACGGCAAGCCGGTGCGCACGGCCGACGTCCTGCAGGCGCAGGCCGTCGAGCTGACCGGCGAGCCCGCCGACGGCCCGGGCATCGCGTGCGAGGTCGTCGAGCCGCCGGACGGGCGCACCTTCCCCTAGACCAGCTTGCCGGGGTTGAGGATTCCGGTCGGGTCCACCGCGGACTTGGCCGCCCGCAGCACATCCACGCCCAGCGAGCCGATTTCCGCGCTCAGGTACGGCGCGTGGTCGACGCCGACCGCGTGGTGGTGGGAGATCGTGCCGAGCCCGGTGATCGCCTCGCACGCCGCCGCCTTCGCGCGCTGCCACTGGCCGACCGGGTCGACCCGGTCGCGGGCGGTCAGCACCGTGAAGTACAGCGACGCGCCGGTTTCGTACGCGTGCGAAACGTGGCACATCACGATCGCACGGCCGAGCGACGCCGTCAGCGCCGCGCGGACGTCGTCGCGCAGCTCATCCACATTGGACCAGTAGGCCGCGGTCTCCAGCGTCTCGACGCAGATCCCCCGGTCCAGCAACGCGTCCCGCTGGCGGGGTCCGGCGAACCGGCCGTGCCGCCAGGATTCGCCGAGCGCCTTGCCGACGCGCACCGCACCCGCGGCCTTCAGCCGGCGGACCGTCTCGCGGCGGCGCAGCGCGACGTCGTGCGCGCTGCCTTCCCAGCCGACGATGAGAAAGCACGGCCGCCGCACCCCGCGCGCGGCGAGGTAGCGGCGCAGCGCCGCCGTCTTGAGACCCGCGTTCAGCGCCAGCGAGACCTCGGTTTCGTCCACATCGGACAGCCGGGTGACGTCGGCGAGCGCGTGGTGCTGCGCGAGGTCGCGGACCGCCTCGGCGCCGGCCGCCCAGCCGGGCAGCGCGTAGCCCTCGTAGCGC
>NZ_JAAGNB010000343.1:0-9380 GCF_010550475.1 Amycolatopsis sp. SID8362 | reverse complement strand
CGTGGCCGGAGATCCTGCGGCGAGCCGTCGCGCTGTCCGGCGCGGCGGTGCTCGGGCCGCTGGCCGGCGACGTCGACCTCGCGCATTACCACCGGGAGCTGGCCGCCGTGCGCGTCCGGCCGGAACAGGAGTCCTGATGCCTCTCGTCAGCACCGGGGAGATCGTCGCGGAAGCCGCGGCGGCCCGGCGCGGTTGCGGTGCCTTCAACGCGATCCAGCTCGAACACCTCACCGCGATCGTCGAAGGCGCGGCGCTGGCCAGGTCGCCGGTGATCGTGCAGCTCAGCCAGAACGCCGTGCGCTACCACGGCGCGCTGGCCCCGATCGGCGGCGCGGCGCTCGCGACGGCCCAGGCGGCCGAGGCGCGCGTCGCCGTCCACTTGGACCACGCCGAATCCCGCGACCTCGTGCGGGAAGCCGTCGGGCTCGGGTTCGGCTCGGTCATGTTCGACGCGTCCAAACTGGACTACGCCGACAACGTGCGCGAGACGCGGGAAGTCGTCGCGTTCTGCCACGACCACGGTGTCTGGGTGGAAGCCGAGCTCGGCGAAGTCGGCGGCAAGGACGGCGTGCACGCCCCGGGCGCCCGCACCGACCCGGACGAGGCGGCGGAGTTCGCCGCGGCGACCGGCGTCGACGCGCTCGCCGTCGCCGTCGGCAGCTCGCACGCGATGCTCACCCGGGACGCGGAGCTGGACTTCGGCCTGATCGCCCGGCTGCGCTCGCGAGTCCCGGTGCCGCTGGTGCTGCACGGCTCGTCCGGCGTGTCCGACGAAGGCCTGGCCGAAGCGGTCCGTGCGGGGATGACGAAGGTGAACATCGCCACGCAGCTCAACAAGGTCTTCACCGCGGCGGCCGCGGGCGACTGGCGCACGCACCCCGAGCGCGTGGACCCGCGCCGTTACCTGGGCGCGGGCCGCGACGCGGTGACGGCCGAGGTACGCCGCCTCCTCGGCGTCCTCGCCACTCCCAGCGCCGCCCGGTCGTGAGTGTTTAGTCGGGTTCTAACCCGACTAAACACTCACGACCGTTGCTCAGCCGATGGACCAGTGCTGGAGCGCGGCACCGGAAGCGGCTTGCTGGGTGACCGCGGCACCGTCCGAAGTGGACGCGGTGGTCAGCAGCAGGCCACTGTGGACGGATGCGAACGCGTAGCTCCCGTCCGCTTGCCGGGCGGCCTTCCAGTGCTGGTTGGCCCCGCCCGTGCAGGTCCACTGGATGATCGCCGCGCCGGCCGCGGTGGCACCGCCGTCGACGTCCGCGCACAGGCCGGATTCGACGTTGCGCAGTTCGTAGGAGCCGTCCGGCTGCGCGGTGAACGTCCAGCTCTGGTTGGCGCCGCCGTTCGCGGTCCACGTGACCAGCCGCGTGCCCTTCACGGTGCTGTGGCTGGGCACGTCGAGCGCCTTGCCGCCGATGGCGAGGGTGTGCGTGCCGGTCAGGACGGGCGCGGTACCCACCGCCGTGACGGTCAGCGTCTGCTGCGCCGCGGTGCGGCCGCCGCCGACCGCGCTGCCGGTGGTGTCGCTCCAGTGGCGCACCGGCGTGGTCTCGGCCGGGTGGGCCGCGGACATCCCCAGCACCAGGCCGCTGTAGCGGTTGACGAGGCGGTACGTCCCCGAAGCACCGGGGATGACGAACCACTGCTGGCCCACCCCGGAACCGGACGTCACCGTCGGCACGGTCCCCCACGCTCGCGTCGCCGACGACGTGGACGCGACCCCGAGCAGCCCGCCGCTCGCGGCGTTGGCGATGCGGTAGGAACCGTCGCCGTTGCCGGTGAACGACCACGCCTGCGCGGCCGAGCCGTCGCCGGCCGCGACCGACGTCGTCGCGGAACCGCTCTGGGCGAGCACCCGGCCGTCCCCGGAGGCGATCCGGTAGGTCTTGGCCGGGTCGAACGGCACCGCCGCGCGGGCCGGGTTGTCGATCGAGACGTTGATGTACTCCCCGGACGCACCGCCGGAGCAGCCGAACGAGCAGTACGCGCGGAAGTTCTTGCCCACGATCGCCGAGCCGGTCTTGTTCACGCCGTCGACGAACCACCGGTACCACGACGCCGTGTGGTAGCCGCCGGTGCCGCCGATCGGGTACCACTTCTGCGTGGCCAGGTCGTCGGTCGCGTAGTACTGCTGCGGCGCGTTCCCGCTCTGGTCGACCGCCTGCGGCTCGCCGATGTAGAGGCCGAGGTGGGCGTTGTAGGTGATGTCCATGACGAACAGCGGTGACGTCGCGGGCATCTTGCCGGCCGCGATCTGCTGGTCGGCCGTGCCGGTGTTCGCGGGGCTGTACTCGTTCGCCGTCGGCGTGTAGCCGGTGGCGCTGTCCGGCCCGACCGGCACCTGGTTGCTTTCCTTGCCGCCGACGCCGGGTTCGGTCCAAGCCCCGCCGTACCACTTGCGCCACGACCCCGGCGCCATCTTGGCCGAGATCGGCGCCCGCGCGGCGTGCGCGTAGAAGGCCTTCCAGCCGCCGTTCTTGTCGACCACACGCGAGCCGTAGAAGACGTAGAAGTAGCCGGACGCGGTGTCGACGTAGAGCCGCTGGTCGCCGTCGCCGTAGTAGTAGGTCTGGTTCGGGAAGGCGGCGGTGTCGCCGCGTTTCGTGCTGTACGGCGAGGTGAGCACGTGCGCCTTGATCTGCCAGGTCTTGCCCTGGTCGGTGGAGACGGCGTAGTCGATGGCGTCGTAGTGCAGGCCGTCGCCGAAGGGCTGCGGGGTGAATTCGTTGTGCACCAAGCCGTACCAGTCGCCGGTGTCCGGGTCGACCCAGGTGCCGACGAGGTCGCAGAAGTTCTTCTGCGAGTAGCTCGACCCGGACGGCGGGCTGGTCGCCTCGACGCCGGTCGGGCTGGTGTTGCACCGCTTCCTCGTGTCGTTGTTGCGGTCTTCGGGGTCCGCGGGGTTGACGGCGTCGCTGATGGCGTTCTTGCCGAAGCTGTCGAAGTCCCGGCCGCTGTAGAACTCCCACTCGCGCGGCTGCGTGGCCCCGTAGAGCGCGGCGGACTGCTGGAAGTAGAAGGTGCCGTCCTTGTCGAGGTACGGGCCGGCGGGCGAGTCGGTCGGGTGCGACCACGCGCCCTTCGACTGCACCGAAACGGTGTAACCACTGGCGGGCGGCGCGGCTTCGGCGGGCACGGCGGTGCCGGCGAGCACGGCGACGACGGCCGCCAGCACGACGGCGCGTCTACGGCGTGAACCTGATGACGAGGCAGGGTGCATCGCGAACTCCTCGATCTCGACGGGGGTGGACTCGCCGGGCGCCGGGTGTTCGCAGTGTGCAGGATGTTGTTTGAAGTTGCAAGATACGGTCGGAGTTCGTTCAGGAACGCGCACGGCTCGTTGTCGGCCAACTCAGCCAGTTCCGTCAAACATTGCAGCAGGTCACAGCAAAACTTACGTCCTGGGTGCAACAAACGCCGGTCATGAGGTTAAGTCGCTTGCATACCAGTCAACGTCAAAACTTGCAACGATGCACGACATTTATTGCGCCCAGTTGGTAAGTTCCATCGGATAGTGACGTAAGCTTTGACGTATGGAGATGGACCAGGCCTTCGAGCTGCTCGGCACGTTCACGTCCGAGCAGTGGGGCATGGTCACGACCCGGCAGGCCAAGAAGCTGGGTGTGGACGACGTGACCTTGCACCGGCTGACCAGCGCCCGGTTTCTCGAGCGCGTTCGTCGCGGTGTCTACGCCGCGACCAGCGCTTCCGCCGATGCCGCCCGTGAAGAGCAGGCTGTATGGCTGGCCTTGAACCCGACCGTACCCAGTTGGGAGCGACCCGCGATCGACCCGGACGGCGGGGTCGTCTCGCACCAGTCCGCCGCACGCCTGCACGGACTCGGCGAACTGCTCAACAGCCGGCTCACCTTCACCGTGCCCAAGCGTCGGGACGTCCGTGATCCCGACGTGTGGACCAAGAAGGCGGTGTTGGCCGACAGCGACGTCGTCGTGCTCGACGGCCTGCCGGTCACCACCGTGCTGCGCACCGTCTGCGACCTGCTCGACCAGCACATCGACGGCAGCCACATCGCCACGATCATCCGCGAGGGCGTCGAAGCCGGGAAACTGCAGCTCGACCAGCTCGCCGAGGGTATTGCCCCCTACGCACGTCGTTACGGCGCCCGGCCACACGACGGGGAACACCTCCTGGAAAACCTGCTGTCCCAGATCGGGCTCTCGATCTCCGACTTGGCGGTGCGCCGCCTCCCGCCGGGCGCAGCCGCGGGGCTACCGAGGACCAGGTTCCTGCGAGACGCGCTGAGCGCGGCCGGGATCGACGACCCGGCGGTGACCGATGCACTCGTCGCGTTTCAAGCTGCGTCGTCGCTGGGCCGCCGCCGGGATGCACTGGCGGCGCTGAACCAAGTGATCGCGCCTGCCGAGGAGGCCGAGTCATGACACCGAAGCCGCCGCCGCGCTCGCCCAGGGGCTATGCGCAACAAGTTCGTGGGCTGGCCGCAAAGGAAGCCCTGCTCTCCGGGGTGTCCGTCGCCGAGCTCGTCGAGCGGCACTATCACCGGCGCCTGCTGGCCCGCGTCTTCACCGCGCAGGGCGACGACTGGGTCCTCAAAGGAGGTCAGTCGTTGCTTGTCCGGTGGCCGAACAGCCGGCACTCCACCGACATCGACCTGATCAGCCACCGAACCACCGTCGAGGCGGCCGTCGAAAGCCTCATCACCGCGGCCTCCTTCGACCTCGGCGACCCCCACGACCCCCTGGTCTACGTCCACACCAGGACCGCCGAGATCCAGGACATGGACCGGCCGACACGCAAGATCCACTTCGAAGCCAGAATCGGGCTCCAGCGGATGGCCGGCCTTCGCCAGCGACTGCACCACCTGGCCCGAAGTCCGGATGTACCCACTCGAGGACGTCGTCAGCGACAAGATCTGCGCCCTGTACACCGGATACGGCGCAGGCGGCGTCGGCACCTCCACCCGATACAAGGACTTGGTGGACCTCATCCTCATCGCCGTGAAGAGCACGCTACCCGGCGAGTTCACGCACCGGATCGTTCACCTCGAAGCCGAACGACGTCGAACCACGGGAACGCCCGTGCGGTTCCCGGACCGGTTCGCCGCGCCCGGGGAGGACTGGACCGGCGGGTACGCCGGCGCCGCCCGCGGTGTCGGCGCCTTGCCCAGCGACCTGAGGACACTCGACGGCGCGTTCGCGCTCGCCGATGCGTTCATCACGCCGCTGGTGCAGCCGGCTCCCCCGCCGGGGCTGTGGTACCCCAGCGAGCGAACCTGGCGCTAGCTTCGCTCAGCCCTGGGCGGTGAGCTCCAGCAGGCGACCGGTGAGGTCGATGTGCTCCTCGACGCTGCTGGTCAGGTACGTGAGGTCGACGAAGACCTCGTCCGGCTCCAGCGTCGAAACGATCTTGACGACGGACTCGGCGATGAGTTCCGGCTTGGCCTCCGGGGCGGCGTTCACCCGCAGCGCGACACCCAGCGCCCGCGGGTCGCGGCCCGCCTGCTCGGCGCCGGCGCGGAGCTTGGCGAGGGTGTCGGTCAGGACGTTCGCCGGGAACTGCTCGGGGACCGACCAGACCGGCAGCCACCCGTCGGCCCGCTCGGCGACGCGGCGCAGCGCCTTCTCTCCGAACCCGGCCAGGTGCACCGGCGGCTTCCGGACCGGCTTGAGGTCGACGTGGGTTTCGGCGATCGTGTAGCCGATCCCGGTGTGGGACACCAGGTCCTGGGTCCACCACTTGCCGAGCAGGTCGAGCAGGTCGTCCAGCCGCTTGCCGCGTTCGGCCATCGGGATCCCGACGGCGTCGTACTCGTCCGGCGACCAGCCGATGCCCAGCCCGGGCAGCAGGCGCCCGTTGCTGGCGACGTCGATGCTGGTCAGCAGCCGCGCGAAGTTCGCGGGCTGGTACTGCGTGGCGTTGATGGTGCTGGACCCGAGAATCGCGTTCTCGGTCACCGCCGCGGCGATCGCGAGCGCGGTGAACGGGTCCTGCGCGGTGTGGAATTCCTCGGGCATGGTGTCGTAACCGGGGTAGGCCACGACCGGCGCGACGGGCGACAGCAGCCGGTCGCCGACCCAGAGGCTGGCCGCCCCCGCCTGCTCGGCCGCCTTCGCGTACCGCGCGATCCCACCCGGTGTGGCCGCCGCCTTGCCGAAGACCGGAAGGCTGAAACCAAGACGCATCGATGCTCCCCTGAAGTGCCGACGGACCGTGTTGGCCCTGCTGCCACTAGTACTCGCATCTGGTTGCGTGTTCAAGCAGTTCCCCGGGATCCTGGGCAGGGCTCCGGCAAAGTCGCGGCGGTTTGCCCGGCGGCGGCTTGGTCGACGTCGTGAATGACTCATTCATGTCGTCGGACGACATGAATGAGTCATTCACGACACTGCTGGGCCGCCCGGCGCCACTCGCCACGGCCGGCGCCCTGGGATCCTGGAGGTCGGCGGAGCCGGGCGATCCCGCCGGCGTACGGAAGCTCGTCTTCGAAGTCGCAGGACGCCACGGCTTCGTAACCGTGGCGCCACAGGATTTCGAGGACCCGGGTGACCAGCCGGACGACGGTGGCCGGGTCCTCGTCGCCGGGTTCGGCCTCGACCAGGACCGGCCACCGCACGAAGTCGTCCCCGGACCGCTCCAGTGGCAGGCGATCGTCGTTGCGGAGGACGTCGAGCGAGGATTCGGCCGGCAGGACCCGGCGGACGACGTCGACCGAGTCCGCACGGACGTAGATCTTGCAGAACTCGTAAGACAATTCGGCACCTCGCTGGACGACCTTATCCCTCCCGCCCCGCCACCGTCGCCAAAGCCGCGATCACCGCCAGCGGCACCACCAGCAACGCCAGCGCCGCACTGATCCCCCAAGTCTGCGCCAGCCACCCGAACAACGCCGGCCCCGCCAGCACGCCCGCCTGGTGCAACGTCGAATACCGCGCGATCGCCAGGCTCGTGTTCCCGCCAGCCCCATGCCCCACCGCTCCCGAAATGACCGGGATCACCACCGCCAAACCACATCCCTGCACCGCGAAGCCCGCCAACCCGACCCACGGATCCGGGGACAGCACCGCGACCAGCACCCCGGCCACCGTCGCCGCCATGCTCCAGCGCAGCGATGCCACCGGGCCGAGGGTGCGGTGGGCCCGGTCGCCGAACACTCGGGTTGCCGTCTGGGCCAGCACGAACACGAAGTACCCCAGCGAAGCCACCTCGACGGCCGCGCCTCGCTGCTCGCGGAGGAACACGCCGGACCAGCTCGAGATCGCGCCTTCGCACAACGCCGCCGCCGCGCCGAGGGCGCCCAGTACCAGGACCGCGCGGGTCCAGCCGGACAGCAGGCCCACCGGTTTCCGCGGGCCCGGACGCGCGGTCAGCGCGTGGCGCCCGGCCGCCAGCGCCAGCGCGCACAGGACCACCGCGATCAGGAAGAAGTGCGTGCTCAGCGACAATCCCGCCCGGATCGCGCCCAGCGAACCGAGCGAGCCGGCCAGGGCGCCGGCGCCCCACACCGCGTGGAGGCTGCTCAGGAACGGGCGGCCACCCGCCCGCTCCAGCTCGACGCCCTGCGCGTTCATCGCCACGTCGAGCAGGCCCGCCAGCAGGCCCCACCCCAGCATCGCGGCCGCCGCGGCGACCGGGCCCGACGTCGCCGTCACCAGGACCGGGCACCACGGGAGGATCGCCGCCGTCCAGCGGAGGACCGTGCGGGTGTCCAGGCGCGCGGACAGGTGACCCGCCACCTGCATCGCGAGCAGCACGCCGATCGTCTGGCACAGCAGCACCGCGCCGAGTTCGGCGAAGTCCAGGCCCAGCGCCGTGCGCAGCTCCGGCACGCGCGTGAACCACGTGCCCAGCAGCACGCCCACGACGAAGAACACCGTGGCGACGGCGGTCCGGGGCCGGCGCAGCGGCGGGACGACGGTGCTAGTCATCGGTTCCGGTGACGCGCTCGAGGTCGCCGTAGCCCTGCTCGCCGTTCCACGTGCCGACCGGGACGTGCGCGTTGAACGGCGCGCCGTCCTCGCGCCGCATCGCCGGGCGCCGGTGCGCCAAGTGGACGAACACGTCGTCGAACTGGACCGCCGTGCCCGCGGTGGCGACGCGGTACAGCATGTCCTCGTCCTCGCCGCCCCAGCCGCGGTAGCGCTCGTCGAGCCCGCCGACTTCGGCGAACAGCTCCGGGGTGAGCCACAGGCACGCGCCCGGCACGTCGCGCAGGAGCAGCCCGCGCGCCCCGGCGAGCGGGACCTCGGGCGCGCGCCCGCCGCACCGCTCTTCGATCAGGCGGTCGCTCGACTGCGCGTCGAGCGACAGCATTTCGGTGTGCGGCAGGTGCGCGTCGTGGCCGTGCTCGGCGAAGCGCGCGTGGTTGCGCCGCAGGAAGTCGCGGTCGACCAGGATGTCGGCGTCGAGCAGGCACAGCGTGCGGGCGGCGCCGAGGGTGTGGCGGACGCCGGCGTTGACCGTCCACGACTTGTTGAACAGGCCGTGCCCGGTGACGTGGAGGTAGTGGTCGGCCAGCGGCTCGATCCGGTCGCGCCACCGCGGTTTCTCGTCGAACTCCACCACGGTCACCCGGTAGTCCGACGCCGGCATCGTCTGGTCGCGCAACGCGAGCAGGCACGCCATCAGGTTCCGGATCCGGCCCGCGCCGTCGCGGTCGGAGATCGGGACGACGACGAGCACCTCGTCGCCGCGGCCGTCCGGGCGGCCCGGCGCCCCGGCGGCGAGCCCGGTCAGCCGCTCGACGTCGGCGGTCCGCGCGTCGAGCGCGTAGTCCGGGCCGCGGAAGTAGTTGATGTAGACGTTGTCGTCGGCGACGTCGGCGCGGGCGGCCAGTTCTTCCGCCAGCGTCGGGTCTTCCGCGAACAGGTCCGCCACCCGCACGGCCAGCGCGCGCTCGGCGTCGGCGTCCGTCGGGTGCGCGACCAGCCGCCGGTAGGCGAGGTCGCCGCCCAGCCGGGCGCCGATCGGATCGGCCACCGCGCGGTAGAAGCGTTCGCTGTGCATCCAGTAGTCGGCGGCCACGTCGGGCACCGCCGGGTCGAGCGTCAGGACGACGTAGCTCGTCACGCGCGTCGCGAGGTCGCCGGTGGCCGGTTCGGCCCGGCGGTAGGGCGAGACGGCCGCGAACGTGCCGTCGCGGCCCGAGCGCGTCGGCCGGATCCGCATCGGGTTCGCCGCCCGCAGCTCGCACATCGGGCTGCAGTCACAGGGGTGTGGTTGCACGGGGAAGCCGCCCTTCCGGACCTGAGGTGTGGCGGACGAGGGCCGGGACCAGCTCCGGCCAGTCCACTTCGGACAGTTCGTGGCCGGCCCGCTCGAGAATCCGCAGGGCCGCGCCGGGGATCGCCGCCGCCAGCGCGTGCGCGTGGGCGACGGGGTGGATCGGGTCGTCGGCGCCGTGGACC
>NZ_JAAGNB010000303.1:0-6558 GCF_010550475.1 Amycolatopsis sp. SID8362 | reverse complement strand
GCCGCGGGCGTACCGCGACAGCAGGTCGCCGAGCGGGTCCGCCACCGGCTCGGTGAACGCCTCGGGCACGCCCACCGGCAGCGCGGTGCCCAGCGCGTCCCGCACCCGGCCCGCGTCCTCGATCGCCAGGAACCGTTCCGTGCCGCCGATCCGCACCCGGATCGCGCGTCGCGCCGCTTCCAGCTCGGTGAGCCATTCCGCCTGGATCCCGCGCTCCGCCGCCTCTTCGACGGTCAGGTCGCCGAGGAACCGCAGCAGGTCGGCGGCGTCCTCGGCCGAGCGCGCGTGCCGGTCGGGTTCGAGCCGCTGCAGCGACCGTTCCACCTCGCGCACGGCTTCTGGGTCGAGCAGTTCGCGGATCGCCTCGGTGCCGAGAAGTTCGGCCAGCAGCGCCGAATCCAGCGACAGCGCCGCCGCCCGCCGCTCGGCCAGCGGGGCGTCGGTCTCGTACAGGAACATTCCGACGTAGCCGAAGAGCAGGCTGCGCGCGAACGGCGACGCGGCCGGCGTCTCGACCTCCACCAGCCGGACCTTGCGGGCGCGGACGTCGGCCATCAGCTCCCGCAGCCCGCCCACGTCGTAGACGTCCTGCAGCACTTCCCGCATCGCCTCCAGCACGACCGGGAACCGTTCGTACTTCGCCGCGACCGACAGCAGCTGCGACGCGCGTTGCCGTTGCTGCCACAGGGGAGTGCGGCGCCGCGGGTCCCGGCGCGGCAGCAGCAGCGACCGCGCCGCGCACTCCCGGAACCTCGCCGCGAACACGGCCGAGCCGCCGACCTCGGCGACGATCAGCTGCTCCACCTCTTCGGGGTCGAGCAGCACGTCGTCGGCGCCGATGGTGACGTCACCGCCCTCGGCGTCCAGCGCGTCCGGCAGGCGCAGGACGATGCCGTCGTCGGAGTGCGCCACCTGCGCGTCGACCCCGCGGTTTTCCCGCAGGCGCGCGGCGATCGCGAGCGCCCACGGCGCGTTCACCTGCGCGCCGAACGGGGAGTGCAGGATGATCCGCCAGTCGCCGAGCTCGTCGCGGTAGCGCTCCAGCAGGATCGTCCGGTCGTTCGGCACGTGCCGGGTCGCGGACTTCTGCTCGGCCAGGTAGGCGAGCAGGTTGTCCGACGCCCGTTCGTCCAGGCCCGCCGCGGCGGCCCGGTCCCTGGCCTTCTGGTCGTCCGATGTGGACAGTTCGCGGACGAACTTCCCGAGCGCCCGCCCGAGTTCCAGCGGACGGCCCGGCGCGTCGCCCTTCCAGAACGGCATCCGCGCCGGCTCGCCGGGCGCGGGCACCACGATGACCCGGTCGTGCGTGATGTCGGTGATCCGCCACGACGACGTGCCGAGCAGGATGGTGTCGCCGACCCGCGACTCGTACACCATCTCCTCGTCGAACTCGCCGACGCGCGAGCCGGGCTTGTCGTCCGCGCCCGGCGTCATGACGGTGAACAGCCCGCGGTCCGGGATGGTGCCGCCCGAGGTCACGGCCAGCCGCTGCGAGCCCGGCCGCCCGCGCAGCTCGCCGCTGATGCGGTCCCACGTGATCCGCGCCCGCAGCTCGCCGAACTCCTCGCTGGGGTAGCGGCCCGCGAGCATGTCGAGCACCGCGTGCAGCGCGTCGTCCGGCAGCGAGGCGAACGGCGCCGCCCGCCGCACCAGCGAGGCCAGGTCCGGGACCGTCCACGGTTCGAGCGCCACCATCGCCACGACGTGCTGGGCCAGGACGTCGAGCGGGTTGCGCGGGTACCGGACCGCCTCGATCGCGCCGCTCGCCATCCGTTCCGCGACCACCGCGCACGAGACGAGGTCGCCGCGGAACTTCGGGAACATCACCCCGGACGACACCGCGCCGACCTGGTGCCCGGCCCGGCCGACGCGCTGCAGCCCGGACGCCACCGTCGGCGGCGCCTCGATCTGCACCACCAGGTCGACCGCGCCCATGTCGATGCCCAGTTCCAGCGACGACGTCGCCACCACGCACGGCAGCCGCCCGGACTTGAGGTCCTCCTCGACGTGCGTGCGCTGCTCCCGCGACATCGACCCGTGGTGCGCCCGGGCGATCACCGGCGGCGCGCCGGTGCTGACCCCGGACTGCCCGACGGCTTCGGCCGGGAACGCGTCGGCCGGCGTGAGTTCCGTCCGCTCGGCGGCCAGTTCGTTGAGCCGCGCCGTCATCCGCTCGGTGAGCCGGCGGGAGTTGGCGAACACGATGGTCGAGCGGTGGGCCTGGATCAGGCTCAGCACCCGCTCCTCGACGGCCGGCCAGATCGACGGCCGCTGCACGGGGTTGCCGGCCATCTCCTCCAGCGTGCCCAGCCCGCCGGGGGCGATGTCGCCGGGCGGGAACGCCTCGGTCAGCGACTCGAGCGACCCGAGTGACTCCAGTTCGTCGAGCGGGCTCGGCGAAGGCCCGCTGCGCGGCGCGTCGAGGTTGCTCATGTCCTCGACCGGGACCTCGACGCGCACCTCGATGGTCTTCGCCAGCTTCGGCTGGACCACCCGCACCGGGCGGCCGCCGGCCAGGAAGGCGCTCACCTCGTCGACCGGGCGGACCGTCGCCGAGAGCCCGATCCGCTGCGCCGGCTTCGGCAGCAGCGAGTCCAGCCGCTCCAGGGAGAGCGCGAGGTGCGCGCCGCGCTTGCCGCCGGCGACCGCGTGCACCTCGTCGACGATCACGGTCTCGACGCCGCGCAGTGACTCCCGCGCCGACGACGTGAGGATGAGGAAGAGCGACTCCGGCGTGGTCACCAGCACGTCCGGCGGGGTCTTGCCGAACGAGCGGCGCTCGGCCGCGGTGGTGTCGCCGGTGCGCATGCCCACTTCGATCTCCGGCACCGGCAGTCCGAGCCGCCGGGTGGCCTGCGAGATGCCCGCGAGGGGGGCGCGCAGGTTCCGCTGGACGTCGACGGCGAGGGCCTTCAGCGGTGAGACGTAGAGGATCCGGCAGCGTTTCGTGGCCTCCGCCGGCGGCGGCTCCACCGAGAGCCGGTCGAGCGCCCAGAGGAACGCCGACAGCGTCTTGCCGGACCCGGTCGGCGCGACCACGAGGGCGTGCTCGCCCGCGTGCGCCGCCCGCCAGGCCCCTTCCTGCGCCGCGGTGGGCGCGGCGAAGGCCCCCGCGAACCAGTCCCGGGTCGCGGGGGAGAAGAGGTCGAGCACGTCAGTTGCCACGTCGTCCATGATGCGCGGCACCACCGACAATTTCGGGCGCGCCGGCCAGGATCACGCTCTCGGCGAACTGCGGGTACGTGACGTCGACTCTGGGCTCGTCGGTGATGAGCCGGTAGTCGCGGTCCAGCGGCGCCCAGTAGGAAAAAGGGGCCTGGTCCAGCTTGGAGTGGTCGGCCAGCACGTACGCCTCGCCGCCCGCGTGGAGCATCGCGTGCTTGACCACCGACTGCTCCAGTGACGGGCAGCACAGCCCTCGCCCGTCGACCAGGCCGTCCGCACCCAGGAACACTCGATCGGGTGAGATGTGCCGCAGCTGCGCCAGCACGCTCTCGCCCAGGATCGCTTCGTTGGGGTGCCGCACCCGGCCGCCGAGGACGATCAGGTCGATCCCGGCGAACCCGGCCAGCTCGCGGATGGCGTTGACGCCGTTGGTGACCACCGTCAGCCCTTCGCGGTGCGCGAGGTGGCGGGCGAGCCTCCCGGTGGTCGTGCCGGCGTCGAGCAGCACGACCTCGCCGTCCTCGACCAGCGCGGCGGCCTCGCGCGCGATGGCCTCCTTGGCCGCCGCGTGCTCCTGGTCCTTCTCCCGGGGACTGCGTTCGGTGTCGAGCGCGCCGCCGTAGGTGCGGACGACGTGCCCGGCCCCGGCGAGGGAGGCGAGGTCGCGGCGGATCGTCGACTCGGAGACGCCGAACTCCGCGGCCAGCTCCGCGATGCCGCCGGAGCCGTCGCGGACGGCCTCCAGCAGCATCGCGCGCCGGTCACGGGTGCCTGGTCGGGGCTGGGACATGCGCCGACTCTTCCACAGTCGCGGGTTTCAGCCCGAAGAACGCCAGCCCGGCGGCCACGGCGAGGAACGCGGCCAGCACGACGAACCCGGTGGTCGCGGTGCCGGTGACGTCGGTGAGCCAGCCGACCAGGTAGGGGCCGGCGAAACCGCCGAGGTTGCCGAGCGCGTTGATCAGGCCCATCGCCACGGCGACCACCTCGATGCCGAGGAGCCGGCTGGGGATCGCCCAGAACGGCCCGTACGGCATGTACACACCGGTGGCGACGACGCAGAGCAGGACCAGCTGCACGGCAGGGGGCCAGTGCACGAGGTTGCCGAGCAGGAGCCCGGCGATGGCGACGAGCAGCGGCACGGTGACCGCGAGCCGCCGGTTGCCGGTCCGGTCGGACCAGTGCGCGCACGCGACCATCCCGGCCAGCGCGAGGACGTACGGCACGGCGGAGAGCAACCCGACCGCGGTGGCCGAGCCGCCCGTCATCGTCTTCACCACCGACGGCAGCCACAGGCTGAACCCGTAGAAGCCGGTGATCCAGAAGAAGTAGACGCCGATCAGCAGCAGCACCTGGCGGTTCGCCAGCGCCTGCCGGTAGCCCTGCTTCGCGAAGGCCGGTTTCGCGTCTTCTTCCGCCTTCAACGTGGTTTCGAGGTACTCGCGTTCCGCCGCGGAGATCCAGCGGGCCTTCGCCGGGCGGTCGGCCACCGCGAACCACCAGACGACCGCCCAGAGCAGCGGGGGCAGACCCTGCAGCACGAACACCCAGCGCCACGACATGTGGTCGAGCATCAGCCCGGACAGCGGGGACATGATGATCGCCGAGATCGGCAGGCACGTCATCCACAACGCGTTCGCGCGCGCCCGTTCGGCTTGCGGGAACCACGACGCCAGCAGGATCAGCACCGCGGGCCACACGCCGCCTTCGAACAGCCCGAGCAGCAACCGCGCGAGGTGCAGCTGCGTTTCGTTCTGGACCAGGCCGCACAGCACCGCCGCGAACGCCCACGCGATCATCAGGATCAGCACCGTCTTGCGGGCGCTCCACTTCGCCGCCAGCACCGCCGCCGGGATCTGCAGGACGAGGTAGCCGACGAAGAAGATGCCGCTCGCCAGCCCCTTCGCGCTGGCGGACAACGGGAAGTCGTCACCGATGTAGGGCAGGATCACCGCGACGTTCGTGCGGTCGAGGTAGGCCAGCATGTACATGACCACCGCGACCGGGATCACGTACGCCCAGCGCTTGCGGGGGATCACCGGGCGCTCGGCGGGTAGATCGCGGGCAGCTTCCGGGCGTACGGCGCCAGCGTCGCCGCGGCCTTGAACGCCGCGCGCATCGTGCCGTGCGAAGCCCGGCCGGTGCCGGCGATGTCGAACGCCGTGCCGTGGTCGACCGACGTGCGCAGGATCGGCAGGCCGACCGTCACCGAGACCGTGCCGTCGAAGTCGTACGTCTTCGACGCGATGTGCCCCTGATCGTGGTAGAGCGAAAGCACGCCGTCGAAGCGGCCTTGGATCCCTTGGTGGAACACGGAATCCGCCGGGATCGGGCCGACGACGTCGAGCCCAGCGGCCTGGGCGGCGGCCACCGCGGGCGCGATCGCGACGATCTCCTCGTCGCCGAACTTGCCGTTCTCGCCGCCGTGCGGGTTCAGCGCCGCCACGGCGAGTCTCGGTTTCTCCGTGCCGAACACTTCGAGCGCGGTGTACGCCTCGCGGATCGCGTGTTCGATGTTCTCCCGCGTGATCCGGTCGATCGCTTCCCGCAGCGAGAGGTGCCGGGTGGCGAAGAAGATCTTCAGCCCGGACACCCAGAACATCGTGTTGAACCGGGTCGAGCCGGTCAGCTCGCCGAGCATCTCGGTGTGCCCGAGGTGCTGCGAGCCCGCGGCCCAGATCGCCTCCTTGTTGATCGGCGCGGTCACGACCGCGTCAACTTCGCCGGCCAGCGCGAGCCGGGTGGCGACCTCGATCGCGCCGACCGCCGCCGCGCCCGCGGTCGCGTTGACCTCGCCCCACGGCAGATCTTCCGTGACGACACCCAGGTCGAGCACGTCGATCACGCCCGGGGTGAAACGCGCTTCGGCGATCGTGGCGATGGGGTTGATCTCCACGGACAGGCCCAGGTGCCGGGCGACGCGGTCGAGCACCGGCGCGTCGCCGACCGCGACCCCGCGTGCCAGCTGCAGCGCCTCCGGCTCGGCGAGGGTCTTCAGGGTGATCTCCGGGCCGATGCCGACCGGGTCGCCGAGGGTGACGGCGAGGACGGGGAGGTCGCTCACGGGTTCTTCCTTCCGGTGGCCAGCACGTGGTTGAGGTGTTCCAGGCAGGCGACCGCGGCGTCGCGCCCGCCGATCAGCCCGCCCTTGGTGGCGAAGGGCAGCCCGGCGTACGGCCCGCCCGACAGCCGTCCGGCGACCGCGAGGGGCAGGACTTCGGTGTCGATCTCGAAGCCTTCGGCGCCGAGCGACTTCGTGACCTCGACGGCGATGTCGCCGCCGGTGGCGTAGAGCCCGCCGATCCGATGCGCGCCGAGCACCAGCCGGGCCGCTTCGCCGAGCGCCGGCGGGATCCGCGCGGCGACCGCCGGGTCGACCGGCGTGCCCGGCGC
>NZ_JAAGNB010000243.1:0-6009 GCF_010550475.1 Amycolatopsis sp. SID8362 | reverse complement strand
CGAGGTCCACGAACACGGCGCCGGGCAGGTGGCCCTCCCGGTAGGACTCGGCGCCGGGCGGGCCGGCGAGCCGCCAGCGGACGTCGAGGACGACGGGCCGCCCGGTGGCAGGGCCCGCCAGCGCGGCGGCGAGGTCGGTGGTGCTGATCAGCGGACGCATGCTCCCATCTTGCAGCGGCCCGGCACGGTGCGGACATATCCCCCACCGGCGAGTTGTTATCCACCAGGCCCGCCGCCGCTGCCGGTGCCAACGACTACGATGAGCAACGCGGACGAAGGGGACAGCGTGAACGATCTCATCGACACCACCGAGATGTACTTGCGTACGATCTACGAACTTGAAGAAGAGGGTGTCGTCCCGCTGCGCGCCCGCATCGCCGAGCGCCTGCAGCAGAGCGGCCCGACCGTGAGCCAGACCGTCGCCCGCATGGAGCGTGACGGGCTGGTCGTGGTCGCCGACGACCGGCACCTCCAGCTGACCGACCACGGCCGTGAACTGGCCATCGCCGTCATGCGCAAGCACCGCCTGGCCGAGCGCCTCCTCGTCGACGTGATCGGGCTCGAGTGGGAGCACGTGCACAACGAGGCGTGCCGGTGGGAGCACGTGATGAGCGAGGCCGTCGAGCGCAAGCTGGTCAAGCTGCTCGACCACCCGACCACCTCCCCGTACGGCAACCCGATCCCGGGCCTGGACAAGCTGGGCGACGGCGATCCCGCGCCGCCCGCGGAGGCCGACCTGGTCCGGCTCGACGAGTTCGCCCGCACCGGCGGCGGCCGCGTCGAGATCCGGCGGATCGCCGAGCACGTCCAGCTGGACGAGTCGCTGATGACCGAGCTCAAGTCCGTCGGCATCGTGCCGGGCGGCACGGTCACCATCGGCAAGGCCAACGGCGGCACCATCGAGGTCACCGGCGGGGACACTACCGCCCAGGTCGCCACGTCCGCGCTGCACGCCGTCCTGGCGCAGGCCAGGTGAGCCCCGCTTCGGAGGCCGTGGCGGCGTTCCGCACGGTCCACGGCACCGCGCCCACCGGCGTCTGGTCGGCGCCCGGGCGGGTCAACCTGATCGGCGAGCACACCGACTACAACGACGGCTTCGTGCTGCCGTTCGCCCTGCCGCACCGGCTGGCCGCGGCCGCGTCGCCGCGCGAGGACGGCGTGCTGTCCGTGGCCACCCTCGGCGACGACGGCCAGCTCCAGCGCTCCGGCGAGCTCAAGATCGCCGACCTGGCGCCGGGCACGGTCGACGGGTGGGCCGCGTACCCGGCGGGCGTCGCCTGGGTGCTGCGCGACCAGGGCTTCACCGCCGGCGCCGACCTGGTCATCGCCGGGGACGTACCGTCCGGGGCGGGGCTGTCCTCCTCCCACGCGCTCGAGTGCGCGGTGTCGCTGGCGTTGCTGGGCCTGGCCGGCCTGGAGCTCGGCGCCCCCGGCGACCGCGTCCCGACGCGGCCCCAGGTCGCGCGCTGGGTGCAGCGCTCGGAAAACGACTTCGTCGGCGCGCCCACCGGCCTGCTCGACCAGACGGCGTCCCTCTGCTGCACCGAGTCGCACGTGCTGTTCCTCGACGTGCGGTCGGGCGAGCAGGAGCAGGTGCCGTTCGGGCTGGCCGAGGCCGGGCTGCAGGTGCTGATCATCGACACCCGCACCAAGCACTCGCACGCCGAAGGCGGCTACGGCGAGCGCCGCCGCGGCACCGAGCGGGCGGCCGAGCTGCTCGGGGTCAAGGCGCTGCGCGACGTCACCGTCGAAGGCCTCGCCGCGGCCCTCGAGCGGCTGCCGGAAGACCTGGTGCCGCTGGTGCGGCACGTCGTCACCGAAAACCAGCGGGTGCTCGAGACGGTCGAGCTGCTGCGCGCCGGGAAGCTCGCCGAAATCGGGCCGTACCTGGACGCCTCGCACGTCAGCATGCGCGACGACTACCGGATCTCCACGGCCGAGCTGGACCTCGCGGTCGACTCGGCGCGGGAAGCCGGCGCCCTCGGCTCGCGGATGACCGGCGGCGGCTTCGGCGGCTCGGCCATCGCGCTGGTCCGCGACGCCGACCTGGGCCAGGTCAAGGCGGCCGTCGAAGCGGCGTACGAAAAGGCCGGCTACCGGCGCCCGCGGATGTTCACCGCGGTGCCCTCCCGCGGCGCCGGCCGCGACGAGGTCTGAGGCCGCGTAGGTCCGCCCTGGGCAACCCCCGGGCGGACCCGCGCGTCGCCGAGGGGGAAGACTGAAGCGAGTCATCACCCTCGGCAGGAAGGCCTGGACGTGTCGGAGCAGAGCAACGCCCTGAAGCTGGTCGTGACGGGCGGAGCCGGGTACGTCGGCAGTGTCTGCGCCGCCCGGCTGATCGAAGCCGGGCACCAGGTCACCGTGGTCGACGACCTGTCCACCGGGCACGCCGACGCGGTCCACCCGGACGCGCGGTTCATCGAAGGCGACGCCGCCGAGGTGGCGGGCAGCCTGCTGCGCGAGGGCTTCGACGGCGTGCTGCACTTCGCGGCCAAGTCGCTGGTCGGCGAGTCGATGACGGAGCCGGCGAAGTACTGGGAAGGCAACGTCGTCACGTCGCTGCGGCTGCTCGAGGCCATGCAGGAGCACGGCACGCCCCGGCTGGTGTTCTCCTCGACCGCGGCGACCTACGGCGAGCCGGAGCAGTCGCCGATCCCGGAGTCGGCGCCGACCCGGCCGACCAACACCTACGGCGCCACGAAGCTCGCCATCGACGCCGCGATCACCAGCTTCGCCACCGCGCACGGCCTGGCCGCGGTGAGCCTGCGCTACTTCAACGTCGCCGGCGCGTACGGCGCCTTCGGCGAGCGCCACGCCACGGAAACCCATCTCATCCCCCTCGTTCTCCAGGTCGCTTCGGGCGACCGTGAGCACATTTCGATCTTCGGCGACGACTACCCGACGCCGGACCACACCGCGGTGCGCGACTACATCCACGTCGTGGACCTCGCGGACGCGCACCTGCTGGCGCTGAAGCACGCGACCGCGGGCGAGCACCGCATCTACAACCTGGGCAACGGCACCGGGTTCTCCGTCCTCGAGGTGATCGAGGCCTGCCGCGAGGTCACCGGCCACGCGGTGCCGGCCGTGGTGGCCCCGCGCCGCGCGGGCGACCCGTCGGTGCTCGTGGCGGCCAGCGACCGGGCCCGGGAAGAGCTCGGCTGGAAGCCGGAGCGGACCGAGCTGGCCGGGATCGTCCGCGACGCCTGGGAGTTCACCCGGTCCCGGGGCTGAGCGGGACCGTCCACTCGCGACAGTCCGCCCGGGACGGCGGCTCACGCGGGTGGGGCGGTTCGGCGGCCGGCACGGCGATCCCGATGCCGGCCGGGTCGGCGCACGTCGCCAGGCCCAGCAGGTCTTCCGGCGGCAGGCCGCGGTCCAGCACCTTCAGCAGCAGGTCCGCCAGGATGTGGCCCGGGTCCGCGGCCAGCGCGTTCTCCAAGGCCATCCCCGCGAACGCGCCGTCGCCGCGCAGGTAGGCCGCGTAGCCCAGGAGGGCCGCGGGCTGCGCGCGTTCCGGGGCCGGGAGCTCGCGGACCAGCGTCAGCCAGAGGCGCTCCGCTTCCCGCGCCGTCGTGCCGTGGACCGGGACGGCCGTGCTGAGGCACGCGTCGCGGATCTCCGGGATCGTCAGCGCGGCCGCCAGCAGGACGGCTTGCTCGTCGCTCGGTGGTCCGGCACCGCGGCGCTGGCGGGCCAGCGCGGCCCGGATCTCCGCCACCGGGTCGAAATCGGCCGGCTCGGACAGCCGGTTCAGCAGGTCCGAGCGGCGGGCGATGGCCTCCGGGCAGCGCGGGTCGAGGAGCGCCGCCAGCTCGGCGCGGCTGTCGAACACCACCCGGCCGGCCTCGGTGGCGGCGGCCGCCGCCACCGTCGCGCGGGGGTCCGGGAGGCGGCCGCCGCAGTCCTCGTAGCAGGCCCACGGCGCGTTCGTGGTGACGCCCGGCGTCCACAGCGCGTGCAGGACCGGGAGGCCGTACTCCCCCAGCGCCGTCGCCAGGTGCTTGACGAAGCCCGCGTGCGGCGGCGGGCTGCCGGATCTTCGCCTGCCGCCGACGATCGCGACGGTGACGCCCGTGTGGCGGCCGGCCGCGAGCCGTGGGGCGAGGGCCCGCGCTTGGCGGGCGCGGTCTTCGCGCCGGGGAATGTCGGCGCGCAGGACCAGGCCCACGCGATCGCCGTCGGGAGCGCGGTGGCCGAGCAGGACGACGGACTTCGCGGGGCGGAAGCCGATCAGGTACGGGAGCGCGGCGAGGAGCAGCGCGGGGTCTCGGAGGTCGACCGGCAACCCGCCGGCCGTGGTGGCAGTGGTCATGCCTCCACCGTGGGGCACGACGGCGCCGGATGGGGCGCCGGCGGCGAATCTGTGGATGGCCGGACCCGATGTGGACGGATCCGCGCCCCGGGCCGCCGCCCCGGCCGTTTCTGTCGGTGGGGCGGGCTATCCTGCCCGGCCCCACCGACCGGCACGGGTCACCCGCAGTGCTCGAAGCCGCTCTCGTAGGTGTTGCTCCCGACCGAACCGCCCCACTTCACGCAGGTGGACCCGGCCGTCTTCTTCACCGGCCCCGCGTAGTAGGTGAAGCTGCCGGAGTCGGTCACTCGGGTCGAGCCCTGGACCTCGAGGAACGCCGAGACCGGGCTGGCCGTGCCCAGCGACGTCGCCTTCAGCGTCGTCACGCAGTTCGCCTGGGTCGAGGCGTTGTACAGCAGGTACGCCGTGCCCGAGGAGTTCGCCAGGCCCTGCTGGTCGATGACCGAGAAGCCCGAGCCGCACACCTCTTCGGCGGAGTACGGGTTGCCACCGCAGTTGTTCTTGCTCGTGAAGTTCGTGTGGCCGTAGTACGGCACGGCGACGCCGTTCAGCTTCGCCTTCTGCACCACGCCGTCGAGCCGCTCCTCGAAGTGCAGGTGCGGGCCGGTGACGCCGCCGGTCGCGCCCGCCTTGCCGATCTCCTTGCCGCCGGCCACCGACTGCCCGACCGAGACCTCCTGGGCCGACAGGTGCGCGTACCGGGTCCGCCAGCCGCCGCCGTGGTCCAGCTCGATCCACTTGCCGTAGCTGGTGCTGCCCTCGTCCGCCACGCGCGTCACCGTGCCGCCGGCCGAAGCGAGCACGGGCATCCCGGTGATGCCGTCCTTCTGGAAGTCCACGGAGTAGGCCGGGCTGTGACCGCTGAACGTCGCGGCGGTGACCGTGACGCCGCACCGGAACGGCACCTGGAAGTTCGGCGCGGCCGAGGCGGTCGCCTGGCCGGCGAGGGTGAAGCCGAGCGCGGGCAGCGCCGCGGCGGCGGCGAGCACGGCGAGCCGTCGCAACCTGGACATGGGAGAACCTCCTGACAAACGGGACGTCTTGACCCACGAAGGGAAACCCGCGTCGGTACATTTTCCGTACAAGCACCCGCGGAGGACACCCGGAATGACGACCCGACGAGCGCGGTTCCCCTCGGCGCAGGGCTGGCTGCGCTGGGCCCTCATCGCGGTGCCGATGGTCTCCGCGATGCCCCGCGCGGACGGGCTCGCCTGGGTGCTGATCGGGGTCACCCTCGCCCTGTCGGTCCCGATGCCGTGGATCCAGGACCTCGGCGCCCGGACGCCGTCGGCGGTGCTGGCGCTCGCCGTGATCGCGTCCGCGGGCGCGCTGTGGGTGGTCCTGCCCGGCAGCTGGGCGTCGGTCGCGCTGTTCAGCACGACGTTCTTCGTGGTGCTGCGGCAGTCCCCGGTGCCGATCGCGCTGGCGGTCGCGCTGAACGCCGCGCTGATCGCCACGGTCTGGGTGCTCCGCCAGGACCGCTGGGAAGCCGCCGTGTCGACGTACGCGGTCCTCTCCGTGGTCGTGCTGATGGGGCTGAACCGGCGTGCCCGCATCGCCCGCCTCGAGCAGACCGAGCTGGCGCTGGCCCGCGCGCAGACGGCCAACGAGGAGCACGCCCGCGCGGCCGCGCTGGCCGAACGCGCCCGCATCGCCCGCGAGCTGCACGACGTCCTCGCGCACTCGCTGGCCGG
>NZ_JAAGNB010000188.1:0-6228 GCF_010550475.1 Amycolatopsis sp. SID8362 | reverse complement strand
CGGGCTGTACGCGGTCGCGGCGGCCGGCACCGCCGTCGTGGTCGGGGTGAACGTGGTGCTGCGGCCGCTCGGCCGCGTCGTCGACCGCCGCCCGGACGCCGGCGACGAGACCCCGACGAGGTACGCGTTCCAGGCCGTCACGCGCGACGCGACCGAGGCGCACGTGCGGGCGTTGCTCGTGCAGTCGTTGACCCGCACGGACTTCCGGCTGCTGTCGGTGCTGAGCACGGACCGCGAGGACCGCACCGTCGAGGTCCGCGCCGAGCTGGTCGGCGACCAGCGCGACGACGCCCAGATGGAGGCGGCCGTCTCCCGGCTTTCGCTGGAGCCGTCGGTGTCCAGCGTGCGCTGGGAAGCCGTGCCCGCGTGACGAAAAGGGCCTCCCCGCTCGACCGAGCGGGGAGGCCCTTTCGGGGAAAACCCTTACGCCTGCGTCATCTTCCGCAGCACGTACTGCAGGATGCCGCCGTTGCGGTAGTAGTCCGCCTCACCCGGGGTGTCGATGCGGACGTCCGCGTCGAACTCCACCTTGGTGCCGTCCGCCTTGGTGGCCGTGACGTGGACCGTGCGCGGGGTGTCGCCGTCGTTCAGCGCCGTGATGCCCGCGATGTCGAACGTCTCCGTGCCGTCCAGGCCGAGCGACGAAGCCGACTCGCCCTGCGGGAACTGCAGCGGGATGACGCCCATGCCGATCAGGTTCGAGCGGTGGATGCGCTCGAACGACTCGGTGATCACCGCGCGCACGCCCAGCAGCGACGTGCCCTTGGCCGCCCAGTCACGCGACGAGCCCGAGCCGTACTCCTTGCCGCCCAGCACGACCAGCGGGGTGCCCGCCGCCGCGTAGTTCTGGGCCGCGTCGTAGATGAACGCCTGCGGGGCGCCGTCCTGGGTGAAGTCGCGGGTGTAGCCGCCCTGCACGTCGTCCAGGAGCTGGTTGCGCAGCCGGATGTTCGCGAACGTGCCGCGGATCATCACCTCGTGGTTGCCGCGCCGCGAGCCGTAGGAGTTGAAGTCCTTCTTCTCCACGCCGTGCTCGGTCAGGTACTGCGCGGCCGGGGTGCCCGGCTTGATCGCGCCGGCGGGGGAGATGTGGTCGGTGGTGACCGAGTCGCCCAGCTTCGCCAGCACGCGCGCGCCGGAGATGTCGGTGACCGGCGCCGGCTCCGGCGTCATGCCCTCGAAGTACGGGGGCTTCCGGACGTAGGTGGACTCGGTGTCCCACTCGAAGGTCTTGCCCTCCGGGGTGGGCAGCGACTTCCAGCGCTCGCCACCGTCGAAGACGTCCGCGTAGTCCTTGGTGAACATCTCCTGCGTGATCGCGTAGTCGATGGTCTCCTGGATCTCCTGCGCCGTCGGCCAGATGTCCTTCAGGAAGACGTCCTGGCCCTTCTCGTCCTGGCCCAGCGGCTGGTTCGCGAAGTCGAAGTCCATCGTGCCGGCCAGCGCGTAGGCGATGACCAGCGGCGGCGACGCGAGGTAGTTCATCTTCACGTCGGGGTTGATCCGGCCTTCGAAGTTCCGGTTGCCCGAGAGCACCGAGACCGCGGTGAGGTCGTTCTCCTGGATGGCCGCGGAGATCTCGTCCGAGAGCGGGCCGGAGTTGCCGATGCACGTGGTGCAGCCGTAGCCGACCAGGTGGTAGCCGAGCTTCTCCAGGTACGGCCAGAGGTTGGCCTTGGTGTAGTAGTCGGTGACGACCTGCGAGCCCGGCGCCATCGACGTCTTGACCCACGGCTTGACCGCGAGGCCCTTCTCGACCGCGTTGCGCGCGAGGAGCGCGGCACCGAGCATGACCGACGGGTTCGAGGTGTTGGTGCACGAGGTGATCGAGGCGATCACGACGGCGCCGTGGTCGAGGACGAACTCGCCGCGGTCCGCGCTGGACACCTTGACCGGCTTCGAGGGACGGCCGCTGCCGCCGTTGGCCGCCGACTGCAGGTCGACCGCGTCCTCGTCCTTGAACGACAGGGCGGCCGGGTCGGAAGCCGGGAACGACTCCTCGACGGCCTCGTCGACCTTGGTGTGCGGGGTGACCTGCTCGCCGTCCACGTAGTCGTGGATCGACTTGCGGAACGACGACTTCGCGTCCGACAGCTCGATGCGGTCCTGCGGGCGCTTCGGGCCGGCGATCGACGGGACGACCGTCGAGAGGTCCAGCTCGAGGTACTCGGAGTAGGAGGCCTCGTGCGACGGGTCGTGCCAGAGGCCCTGCTCCTTGGCGTAGGCCTCGACCAGCGCGACCTGCTCGGCCGAGCGGCCGGTCAGCTTGAGGTAGCGGACGGTCTCGTCGTCGATCGGGAAGATCGCCGCGGTGGAGCCGAACTCCGGGCTCATGTTGCCGATGGTGGCGCGGTTGGCCAGCGGCACCTGGGCGACACTCTCACCGTAGAACTCGACGAACTTGCCGACCACGCCGTGCTTGCGCAGCATCTCGGTGATGGTGAGCACGACGTCGGTGGCGGTGACGCCGGCCGGGATCTCGCCGGTCAGCTTGAAGCCGACGACGCGCGGGATGAGCATCGACACCGGCTGGCCCAGCATGGCCGCCTCGGCCTCGATGCCGCCGACGCCCCAGCCCAGCACGCCCAGGCCGTTGACCATGGTGGTGTGCGAGTCGGTGCCGACGCAGGAGTCGGGGTAGGCCTGGCCGTTGCGGGACATGACCGTGCGCGCGAGGTGCTCGATGTTGACCTGGTGCACGATGCCGGTGCCCGGCGGGACGACCTTGAACTCGTCGAAGGCGCCCTGGCCCCAGCGCAGGAACTGGTAGCGCTCGCGGTTGCGCTCGTACTCGATCTCGACGTTGCGCTCGAAGGCGTCGGCGCGGCCGAAGACGTCGATGATGACCGAGTGGTCGATGACCAGCTCGGCGGGGGCGAGCGGGTTGACCTTGTCGGGGTCGCCGCCGAGGTCGGTGACCGCCTCGCGCATGGTGGCGAGGTCGACCACGCACGGCACGCCGGTGAAGTCCTGCATGATCACGCGGGCCGGCGTGAACTGGATCTCGATCGACGGGTCGGCGTTCGGGTCCCACGAGCCGAGCGCGCGGATGTGGTCGGCGGTGATGTTCGCGCCGTCTTCGGTGCGCAGCAGGTTCTCGAGCAGGATCTTCAGGCTGTAGGGCAGCCGCTCGGCGCCCTCGACCTTGTTCAGGCGGAACACCTCGTACGAGGCGTCGCCGACCTTCAGCGTGTCTTTGGCGCCGAAGCTGTCCTTGCTGGCAGGTGCGGTCACGTCTAACTCCAGTGGCATGGACTTCCGCGCCGGTGCGGCGGTCGAGTCCCGGGTCAGTTCGGTCGGGTTCGGTGGTGGCGAGTCTTGCGCACCCCCACCGTAGGACCGGATTCGGGATGGCACACCTCGCGGTGCCTCAAACAGTACGCGCGTCCTGTTTAACGGACAAGACGACACGCGGTGTGGGCTGCGCCATCCGCGACAAGGGTCCCTCAATGAGGGGAATTGGTGCCTACGGTGTGTAAGTTTCCGGTGATGCTTGTGATAGTGGTGTGACTGCAGTGACGCGCGATGTGCGCTGGTGAGCGGAGGTGGGCGGTCGTGGCGGGACGGCGTGGGGGTCCGGGGGTGCCGCGGGCCCGTCGCGGACTGACCGTGAGCGCGCTCACCCTGGTGCTCTTGTTCGGCGCCGGCGGAACCGGCCTGGCCGTTCCGCCGCCACCGCCGAACCCGAGCGACTCCGACCTGAACAACAGCAAGGCCGACGCCAACGCGAAGGCCGGCGAGGTCGGCCGACTCACCAACCAGCTGGCCCAGGCCGAGCAGAAGCTGTCGCAGCTGCAGGACGACGTCGAGCTGAAGCAGGAAGAGGCCAACAAGGCCCTGGTCGACCTGCAGGCCGCGCAGGACGCCGCGGCGCAGGCCGAGAACGACGCGAAGGCGGCCCGTACCGAGGCGGACGCGGCCGCCGCGGCCATCGAGAAGGCCCGCAACGACCTCAAGACGTTCGCCGCCGCGAGCTTCCAGCAGGGGAGCACGGTCGGCTCGCTCTCGGCGTACCTGAGCGCCGACAGCCCGAAGGACATGCTGGCCCGCGCGCAGCTGCTCGACGCCGTCGGCGGCGACCGGCTCAACGCCCTCGACCGGCTCCAGCAGGCGCAGACGGCCAAGTCGAACAAGGACTCCGCGGCCCGCAAGGCCGCGGAGATCGCGCAGCAGAAGCAGGACGCCGCCCGGCAGGCCAAGACCAGCGCCGACGCCGCGCAGGCCAGGGCGATCAGCGCGCAGGACAGCCAGGCCACGCAGAACACCCAGCTCGAGAAGAACAAGTCCGACGTCGAGCAGCAGCTCTACGCGGCGCAGGCCAAGGTCAGCGGCCTGCAGGGCCAGCGCCAGCGCTACCAGGACTGGCTCGCCCAGAAGCAGCGCGAGGACGAGGAACGCGCCCGCCAGGCCGCGCTCGCCTCCTCCGGTGGCGACGGTGGCGGGCGACCGGCGAGCAGGCCGCCGTCGGGCCCGGCCGGGTCGTCGATCGAAGCGGTCATCGCCCGGGCGCTGTCGAAGATCGGCCTGCCCTACGCGTGGGGCGGCGGCAACGCCAGCGGCCCGACCCGCGGCATCCGCGACGGCGGCGTCGCCGACCGCTACGGCGACTACAACAAGATCGGCTTCGACTGCTCGGGCCTGATGATCTACGCCTTCGCCGGGGTCACGGGCCTGCCGCACTACAGCGGCTACCAGTACACGGCGGGGCGGCGGGTCCCGCTGTCCCAGATGCGCCGCGGCGACATGCTGTTCTGGGGCGGAGCGGGCGGCATCCACCACGTCGCGCTGTACCTCGGCGGCGGGCAGATGGTCGAGGCCCCGCAGTCCGGGCTGCGCGTGCGGGTCGCGCCGGTCCGCTACGGCGGGATCATGCCGTACGCGACTCGCTTGATCGGCTGAAATCCGTTCGACGCTCTCGCGGCCGGGCGACAGGATCGGCCGGGTGGACGACGAACTGAACGCGCTGCGGCGCTCGCGGATGCGCTGGAACACGCCCCTGTCCGAGGCCCACGCCGCACTGCTGCTCGATCGGCTGGCCCTCGGCGAAGGAAACCTCGTCGACCTCGGCTGCGGCTGGGGCGAGCTGCTGCTGCGCGCGGCCGCCAGGGTGCCGGGCCTGCGCGCGACCGGCGTCGACACCGATTCGACCAGCCTCGAGCGCGGCCGGGCGGCGGCTCGCGAGCGCGGCCTGGCGGTGGAGTTCACGGAGGCCGACGCGGCGACCTGGGACGGGACCGCCGAGCGGGCGTTCTGCATCGGCGCGGCGCACGCGTTCGGCTCGACCAAGGCGGCTTTGGCGCGACTCGCGCGGGTGGTGCCCTCGGGCCGGGTGCTCTACGGCGACGGCTTCTGGGCCACCCCGCCGAACCCGGCGGCGCTGGAGATCTTCGGGCCGGACACGCTGACCCTGCCGGAGCTGCTCGACGCCGCGGCCGGCGCCGGCTGGCGGGTGCTGCACGTCAGCACCGCCGACCAGCTGGAATGGGACGACTTCGAGTCGACGTCGAAGCTGGCCTGGCAGGAGTGGCTGCTGGCGAACCCCGCCGACCCGCGCGCGGCGGAGGTGCGGGACTGGCTGGACGAGCGGCAGCGGCAGTACGTCCGCGACTACCGGGGCGTGCTCGGCTTGGCGTACCTGGTGCTCGGCCGCTGAGGTCAGGCTCGCTCGCGCTTGAGCTTGCGCCAGCCGCCGGCCCGGTTGTTGGCGATGATCTGCCGGAACATCGCGGTGAGCGCGGGCGCGTTGATCGGCTCGCCTTCGCGGAAGGCGACCGTCCGGGCGGTCTTGTTGTCGTGCCCGGCGGTGATGATGCCTTCGGGGTCGGGCACGATGCCACCGTCGTAGACGAAGACGTTGACGTGGTCCTTCGCCGCCAGCAGGGCGCAGATGTTGCCTTCGAGCACAAAGTAGGGCTGCCGGGTGCGCTTGATCGTCTCGACGACTTCGGGGTCGGCGGCGTGGACCAGCTCGCGGACCTCCCGGCAGATCGCCTGCTGCCACTCGGGCAGGGCGTCGATGTAGGCGTCCACGCGCGGCTCGATGGTGTAGGACACGCGTCACAGTATGGGCTAGATTCCCGGGATGCGGTACGCGGGGATCGTGCTGGCCGGGGGTTCGGCCCGCAGACTGTCCGGTGTGGACAAGCCGGCGCTGTCGGTGGGCGGGAAGCCGTTGCTGACCCGCGCGATCCACGCCCTCTCCGGCGCCGGGCGCGTGGTCGCGGTCGG
>NZ_JAAGNB010000141.1:0-5656 GCF_010550475.1 Amycolatopsis sp. SID8362 | reverse complement strand
GGCGGCTTCGGCGGCCCGGGCGGCAATGGCCCGTTCCGCGGCCAGGGCATGCCGGGCGGCGGTTTCGGCGGCGGCATGGCGGCGATGCGCGACGCCCTGCACGGCGACTTCGTCGTGGCGAACCCGAACGGCGGCTACACGACCGAGCGCCTGCAGACCGGCGACGTCACCGAGCTGAGCGCCACGTCCGTGACGCTGACCAGCAAGGACGGCTACAAGCAGACGTACACGATCGATTCGTCGACCCAGAAGACGGGCGAGGTGAAGCAGGGCGACGCGAACGTGACGGTGGTGGCGAAGGTCGACGGCACGACCGCGACGGCGACGTCTCTGGGCCAGGGCTTCGAAGGCCAGCGCGGCCAGCGCCGCGGCGGCGGCTACTCGGCCCGCCCCACGAACTGACGGCCCTCCTTCCAGGGAACGTCCCGGTGCCGCGTACCCCTCCCGCCGCATCGGGGCGTTCCCGCCCACCGCACCCTCGCGTTAGGGCACAGTTGCGGGTGTGCCGGACATCAGGGGGTCGCTGAGGCGCCAGTCGCTGCTGGTGGCGCTCGTCTGCGTGGTGTGCGACGGCGCCCTGTTCGCCCTCCGCGGCCCGCTCGGCGAAGCGGGCTGGCGGGCCTGGGCGGTACTGCTCGGCGGCATCGCGGTCAACATCGCGCTCGCCGGCGCCGCCCGCCACTCCGGCTGGGTCGCGCTCGCGCACGCCGTGCTCTTCGCTGCGTCGCCGCTGCTGCTCTGCACCTGCGTCGGCTACGTCGTCGGCAACAACTCGGGCATCCTGATCGCCGGCTACCGGGCCGGCGCCTGGCTGCGGCCGAAACCCGCCGTTCTCGCGCTCCTCGCCCTGCTCCTCGGGGTCACGGCGGGGTGCATCGAAGGCGGCGGGCGCACCGCGTCCGACTGGCGGCTGACCGCCATCAGCGTCAGCGTCAGCGCGCTCCTGCCGTGGCTGGTCGGCCGGTACACGACCGCCCGCCGCGCCTACATCGCCGACCTCGAACGCGCGGCGGACGAACGCCGCCAGCACGAGGAGGAAGCCGTGCGGCGGGCCGTGCTCGAGGAGCGCACGACGATCGCGCGCGACCTCCACGACGTCATTTCCCACCACGTCAGCGCCATCGGCGTGCACGCCGGCGCGGCCCGGCTCGGGCTCCCCAACGGCGACTCGCCGGTGAAGAAGTCCCTCGGCGCCGTCGAGTCCGCGAGCCGCTCGGCGATGGCCGACCTCCGGCGGCTCCTCGACCTCCTGCACGCGGACACCAACGCCGACCAGCCCGGTCTGGACAACCTCGACGAGCTGGTCGAGACCGTCCGCTCGGCCGGCCTCCCGACCCGGCTGACCCTGCGCGGGGAACCGCGTGAGCTGCCGGGCTCCCTCGACGTCGCCCTGTACCGGATCGCGCAGGAGGCGCTGACCAACGCGTTGCGCCACGGCGCGGGCCCGGTCGAGGTGGAGCTGAACCACGGCCGCACGGAAGTCGTGCTCACGGTGACCAACGGCCTCCGCCCCGACCGCCCGCGCCGCAACGAGCACGCGCACCGCGGCCTGGCGGGGATCCGCCAGCGCGTCACCCTGTTCGGCGGCCAGGTCTCCTACGGCGAGACCGCCGAACACTGGCAGCTGCGCACGACCTTCCCGGTGGAGAGCACATGATCCGCGTCCTGCTGGCCGACGACCACGCGATGTTCCGCTCCGGGATGCGCGCGCTGCTCGACACCCAGCCCGACTTCACCTGCGTCGGCGAAGCGTCCGACGGCCGCGAAGCCGTCGCCGAGACCGCGCGGCTGCGCCCGGACGTCGCGGTTCTCGACGTCCGCATGCCCCGCCTCGACGGTCTCGCGGCGACCGAGGCGATCCTCGCCGCGCCGGGCAACGACACGCGCGTCCTGGTGCTCACGACCTACGACGCCGACGAGTACGTCTACCGCGCGCTGCGCGCCGGGGCGAGCGGGTTCCTGCTCAAGAGTCTGGCGCCGGAGGAGCTGGTCGCGGCGATGCGGGTGGCCGCGCGCGGCGACGCGCTGATCGACCCGTCGGTGACGCGGCGCCTGGTCGCGAAGTTCACGTCGGTCCTCGAACCCGCGGCCGCCGAACCACCCGAGCTGGCCAGGCTGACGTCCCGCGAACGCGAAGTGCTGCTGTTGCTGGCCAACGCCTGCAGCAACGCCGAGATCGCCCGGCGGCTGCACGTCGGCGAGGAGACGGTGAAGACCCACGTGTCGCGCGTGCTGAGCAAGCTCGGCCTGCCCGACCGCGTGCACGCCGTCGTCTACGCCTACCGCCACAAACTCGTGCCGGCCGAGCCGCCCGCCTAAGCTGGGCCGATGAGGCGGTGGATCACGCTCGCGGTCGGGGTCGTGCTCGTACTGGTCGGCGCCGTGTGGGTGCTGCAAGGAGTCGGGGTCATCACCGGCAGTTTCATGACGGGCCAGAAGCTGTGGTTCCTGATCGGGCTCGTCGCGTTCCTGGTCGGCGTGGTCCTGGTCGCGGCGAACCTGACGCGGCGCAAACCTACTTCGTGAAGATCTCGAAGATCGGGTAGCCCGGCGCGATCTCGCGCAGCTTCTCGTCGGAGGCCTTGGCGTCGACGCCGTCGAAGAACACGCCGACCTCGAACTTCCACCGCTTGAGGTAGGCGCGGAGGATGCCCGGCTTCTCGTCGTCGGCCAGCTCCCGGAACGTGAAGCCCTCGACGCGCTTCCCGACGCGGAGCGTGCCTTCCCCGGCGACGCGCAGGTTCCGCACCCACTGCGTCTCGCCCCGCGGCGCGACGAGGTACCGGACCCCGTCGACGGTCAGCAGGTTGACGGGCACCGACCGCGCCTCCCCGCTCTTCCGCCCGACGACGGTCAGCACCCGGCTGCCCCAGACGCTGAACCCCATCCGGGTCAGCTTGGCGACGACCTCGTTGAAGACGCTGGTGGACTTCTTCGGCTCGATGTAGCGGGCGGCGGTCATGGTGTCCTCCGAGGTTTGGGAGAGCAGTGCTCTCGGTTGAGAGCAGTTAACACCTGAGCAGTGCTCACTGTCAAGAGCACTGCTCTCTGTTTTGTGCGCCGCTCTCTCGGCGCCCTCGTCCCAGCGCGCACGTTCGCCCACTCCGCTACAGCGAGCAGCACCCGAACCCCCCTGGACCCTTGCAGAGAGCGGCGCTCTCGATTAGGAGCACCGAGCACGCAACCACCGCTCAACCCACCATCGCACTGCTCACTCCCCGGAGCACTGCTCTCGACTTAGCGCGCCACTCCCGCCTCAACTCATTGAGCCCCGACCCATGCCCCGCGGCGACCGCAAGCGCTGCCGCACCACACCTTCGCCACGACCTCGTCGAACCGAAGCTGACAACGGCCAGCCGCTGACTGCTGGCCACTGACTGCTGGCCGCCGGCTGCGACCTGTTGACCACTGGCCACTGGCCACTGGCCACTGGCCCCGACTGCCGGCTGTCGACCACTGGCCGCCGGTCCCGGCCGCCGACTACTGGCCCCGGCCCGCCGACTGCTGGCCGCCGACTGCTGACCGCTGGCCGCCAGCTGCCGGCTGCGACCAGCCAAAAGGGTGACCACCGCGTTCGACCCGAGCGTCAGCAGCCCGCCCCAACGAGCACGCGCGGCCCAGCACACAGCAAACGGCCACACGGCAGCCCGATCACATCAGAGAGCAGTGCTCTCCATTAAGAGCACCCAAACAACGACCACCGCTCACCACCCAGAGCAGTGCTCTCTATTTTGTGCGCCGCTCTCACCGTGGCACACTGATCACCATGACCGCGACCCGCACCGCCCGCGAACGCGCCCGTGCCGAACTGACCCAGGAGATCAAGGACGAAGCCCGCCGCCAGCTCGCGGACGTCGGCGCGCACGGGCTGTCGCTGCGCGCCGTCGCCCGCGAGCTGGGCATGGTCTCCTCCGCGCTCTACCGCTACTTCCCGAGCCGCGACCGGCTGCTGACGGACCTGATCGTCGACGCGTACAACGCGATCGGCGAAGCCGCGGAGAACGGCGACCCCGGCAAAGGCGAACCCCGGGACCGCTGGCTGGCCATCTGGCAGGCGACGCGCGCCTGGGCCCGCGCCCACCCCCACGAGTACGCGCTGATCTACGGCTCGCCGATCCCCGGCTACGAGGCACCGCAGGACACCGTCGTCCCGGCGTCGCGGGTCGCGCTCGCGCTGGTCAAGGTGCTCACGAACACCACGGTGCGGGCACCCGACGAGGTCTCGCCCGAGCTGCGCGCCCAGGCCGAAACGCTCACCAAGGCCCTCGGGATCATCGCCGGCCCCGAGACCGTGACCCGGCTGCTGATGGCGTGGACGCAGCTGTTCGGCGCGATCAGCTTCGAGCTCTTCGGCCAGTACGTCGGCAGCGTCGACCCGGCGGACGCGTTCTTCGCCCACTCGGCGAAGCGGATGGCCGAGTTCGTCGGCCTTTAGGCGGTACCGTCACGCCAGAAGCAACGGAAAGGCGGAACGACGTGACGGGGTGGGCCGGAAAGGTCGGCAGGATCCGGGTGATCGGCACCGGGGTGATGGGACGCGGGATCGTCCAGCTGGCCGCGACCGCGGGTGTGACCGTCGAGCTGGCCGACGTCCGCCGCGAGGCGGTCGACGACGCGATCGCGTACGTCGGCGGGATGGTCGACAAGCTGGCTTCGAAGGGCAAGCTCGGCGACCCGGAGGCGGTGAAGGCCCGGTTGGTCGCCGTGGCCGCGCCGGACGCGCCGGCGGACGGGGTCGATCTCGTCGTCGAAGCCGTGCGGGAGGACCTCGAGACCAAGCGGGCCCTGTTCGCCGGCCTCGAGCGGGTCTGTCCACAGGAGACGGTGTTCGCGACCAACACCAGTTCGCTGTCGGTCACCGAGATCGCCGCCGAGCTGGCCGAGCCCGGGCGGCTCGTCGGGCTGCACTTCTTCAACCCGGTACCGCTGATGCGCCTGGTCGAGGTGGTGCCCGGCGCGCGCACGCACGACTGGCTGCCCGGTCAGGTGCTCGAGCTGGTGCGGAGCTGGGGGCACGAGCCGGTCCTGGCGAAGGACGCGCCCGGCTTCCTGGTCAACCACGCCGGCCGCGGGCTGAACACCGAAGCGCTGCAGATCCTCGCCGAGGCGCTGGCCGAGCCCGCCGACGTCGACCGCGTCGCCCGTGACGTGCTCGGCTTGAAGCTCGGCCCGTTCGAACTGCTCGACCTCACCGGCCTCGACGTCTCCCACGCCGTCCTGGAAAGCATCTGGAGCGGCTTCCACGGCGACCCGCGGCTGCGCCCGTCGTGGCTGACCCGCCCGCGGGTCGCCGCCGGGCTGTTCGGGCGGAAGAACGGCGAAGGCTTCTTCTCCTACGTCGACGGCAAGCAGCAGGTCACCGAGGAGCCGGCGGCGCCGCCGAAGCCGTCGAGCCCGGTGTTCACCGCGGACGAGCACCTCGCCCGCGCGCTCTCCGCGGCGGGCGTGCAGGTGGTGTCCGACGCCTACCCGGACGCGGTCCTGCTCGTGCCGCTCTACGGCGAGTCCACAGTGGACGCCGCGACCCGCGCCGGGCTGCCGCTGGACCGGGTCGCCGGCGTCGACCCGCTGGGCGGCTACGAACGCCGGCTGACGATGTCCGTCCACCCCGGACTCGACGCGGCGGTGGGCCGCGCCGCCTGGGGCGCGCTGGCCG
>NZ_JAAGNB010000103.1:0-6666 GCF_010550475.1 Amycolatopsis sp. SID8362 | reverse complement strand
GGTCAGCGCGGCGTCGACCGCGGTGCGCTGCTCGGCGCGGCGCTCCGCCGTCTGCCGGTCGGCCGCGGAGACGCCGGCGCTACCGGGGACCGCCACCTGGCAGCCCGCCAGCAGTCCGCCCAGCAGCAGCACCGCCGCCGCCATGCCCCGTCCAGCCCGCATTGCCCCTCACTCTCCCGCAGTGCCCGAGTGCACCCTGAATCCGGTGAAGTCCCGCCGCCGGGTTCGTGTCGTCACGCACCGGGGTTCAGGAGGGTTCTAGCCTGGCCGGTGCCCCCGCCGCAACCCACCGTGATGAGGTTGGTTTACACTCTTGAGGTTGTCTCGGCGAGGCGGGGCCCTTCTGGGGTGCCCGGCGTGATCGACGCGGCGGCTCGAGTAGCCCCGGCTGTCGTGCACGCCCGAAACTCGCCGCCGAACGCAACCGCCTGAACAGAACAACGCAAGCATCCCCGCCGCAGCATGCTGTCTCCCGCACCATGTTCGTGATTTGAAGGAGTGCCACACCGTGTCCGAGGTACGTCTGTCCGTCGAGCCGCGCACCGAGTTCGGCAAGGGCGCCGCGCGTCGCACGCGTCGCGCCGGCAAGATCCCCGCCGTGCTGTACGGCCACGGCTCGGACCCGCGGCACTTCGCGCTGCCGGCCATCGAGTTCGCCCGCGTCGTGCGCGAGAACGGCTCGAACGCCGTCATCACCCTCGCCATCGAGGGCTCCGACGAGCTCGCGCTGACGAAGACCATCGTCGTGCACCCGCTCAAGAACTACATCGAGCACGTCGACCTGCTGGTCGTGAAGCGCGGCGAGAAGATCGTCGTCGACGTCCCCGTCGTCGTCACCGGCAACCCCGGCCCCGGCGGCCTGGTCAACCAGGACGTCGACACCCTGCAGGTCGAGGTCGAGGCGCTGCACATCCCCGAGCAGGTCGAGGTCTCGATCGAGGGCCTCGAGATCGGCTCCCAGGTCCTCGCGGGCCAGGTCGAGCTGCCCTCGGGCGCGACCCTGGTCACCGACCCGGAGGCGCTCGTCGTCGCCGTCAACGAGCCGCAGCGTGAAGAGGCCGCCGACGACGACGCGGAAGCGGGCGAAGAGTCGGCCGAAGCCGCCGAATAATAGAATCACCGAGTGACCGAAGACGTACCCGGGGCCGGCGAGCTGATCTTGCTCGCCGGCCTTGGCAATCCCGGACCCCAGTACGCCGGAAACCGGCACAATGTCGGGTTCATGGTGCTGGACGAGCTCGCCGCCCGCATCGGCGGCAAGTTCAAGGCGCACAAGACCGGTGGCGAGGTGCTCGAAGGCCGGCTGGCCGGCCGCCGCGTCGTGCTCGTGAAGCCGCGGTCGTACATGAACCTCTCCGGCGGTCCGGTGGTCGGCGCGGCGCGGTTCTACAAGGTGCCGCCGACCGGCGTCGTGGTGGTGCACGACGAGCTGGACGTCGATTTCGGCGCGCTGAAACTGAAGTTCGGCGGCGGCGACAACGGCCACAATGGACTCCGCTCGATCACGAAGTCGATCGGCACGCGCGACTACTACCGCGTGCGCTTCGGCATCGGCCGCCCGCCCGGCAGGCAGGACCCGGCGGACTTCGTGCTGAAGGACTTCTCGACGGTCGAGCGCAAGGAGCTCCCGTTCGAGGTGGACCGGTGCGCGGACGCGACCGAGGCACTCGTCGGCACCGGCCTGGCGGCCGCGCAAAACGCCTTCCACGCGGGCTGACATGGGTGGGATGGTGAAGCCATGACCCCTGACGAAGTCCGGGCGATCGCGTTCGGCAAACCCCGGTTCGGCCGGCGCGGCTACAACGAGGACGAGGTCGACGCGTTCCTCGACCTGATCGCCGAGGCGCTGTCCGGGCGCAACATCCTGACCGCGGACGACATCCACTACGTCGAGTTCACGATCATGCCGGTCGGCATGCGCAGCTACGACCAGGCCCAGGTCGACCTGTTCCTGGACGAGGCCGAGGCGGCGCTGGTCGAGCTGCGCAACCCGCGGCCGGTGGTCGAGGAGCCGCGTCCGCAGGGCCCGCGGAAGTGGTTCGGCCGCACCTGACGGTGTGAAACCGGCCACACAGCGCTGCGTAGTCCCGGCTCACTCACAGGCGGACGGCGACCGCCCGTCGGGGTGAGCTTCGGGGTCCGCCCCTTCCGGGGGAGCCTGTTCGCGGGCTAGGACGGTGTACGGCAGTTCGCACCGCCCAACCCCGGAATCGGAGAGTTGCATGTCGTTCACCGCCGAAGACCTCGCCGAGGTCACCTTCGGTAACGCCCCGATCGGCCGCCGTGGCTACGCGAAGCACGAGGTCGACGAGTTCGTCCGGCGGATCGCCAAGACGTTCGCCGACGAGGACGACCTGACCGCCGCCGAAGTGCACCACGTGATGTTCTCGAAGCCGCTGATCGGCAAGCGCGGCTACGACGAACGCGAAGTGGACGAGTTCCTCGACTCGGTCGAGGACCAGCTCGCCTCGCGCACCGGCCACGCCCCGGACCTGCCGGGTGCCCGCACCCCAGCGGAGGCGACGACCGAGCGCGCCACCCCGCCCACCCTGCGAGCCGAACGCCTCCAACAGCGCTGAGTGGAACTTTCCCTATGAAAGTGCCGCCTCCCGGGCCCGGGCGCGTCACTTTCATAGGGAAAGTGACGCGTCAGGCGTCCGCGTTCTTCTTGATCTTGTCCGCGAACTGGGTGGCCGTCGCCGCGCGCTTGACCTTGCCCGACGGCGTCTTCGGCAGGCTGCCCGCCGGGAGCACGACCACCGCGTACGGGCGCATGTCGACCGCGTCGCGGACCCGGGCCGAGACCTGCTTCATCAGGTCCTTCTCCGCCTCGGCGTCGCCCGCCAGCTTCGACTCGACGACCACCGCGAACCGCTCGCGGCGGCTGCCCGCGTCCAGCCGGACCGCGACCGCGTTGCCGGCCCGCACCCCTTCGACCGAGGTCGCCGCGCGCTCGATGTCGGTCGGGTAAAGGTTCCGGCCGCCCATGATGATGACGTCCTTGCGGCGGCCGCAGATGACGATCTGGCCGTCGACCAGGTAACCGAGGTCGCCGGTGTTGAGCCAGCCGTTCTCGTCCTGCGTGGCCAGCGGGCCGTCCATCGTCAGGTAGCCGGGCGTCACGGCCTCGCCGCGCAGCCGGATCTCGCCGACTTCGCGGTCGCCGACGCGCTCGCCGGCCTCGTTCACGATCTCCGCCTCGAGCCCGTCCAGCGGACGGCCGAGCAGCGCGAACGACCGGACGTCGTCGGTGCCGCGCCGCGGGTCGCCCTCGGGGACCGGCACCGCGCGGTTGTCCGCCTCGAGCGCGTCGGCTTCGACGACGTCGAGGGTCAGCCCGGTGAACAGCGGCGCGAACGAGACGGCCAGGGTCGCCTCGGCCATGCCGTAGGCCGGGAAAACGCATTCCGCCGGCATCTTGAACCGGGCGCCGGCATCGACGAACGTCTGGACGGCGGTCTCGTCGATGGGCTCGGCGCCGTTGAGGGCGATGCGCAGCTTCGAGAGGTCGAACTCTTCGTCGTCGACGCGGGCCATCCGGCGCCCGACGATCGCGTAGGCGAAGTTCGGCGCCGCGGTCGTGGTGCCGTGGTACTTGGTGATCAGCCGGGGCCAGATCAACGGCCCGGACAGGAACTCGACCGGCGTGATCTTGACGAGCTCGACGCCGAAGGTCATCGGCACCGTCAGGAAGCCGACCATGCCCATGTCGTGGAAGGTCGGCAGCCAGGACACCATCACGTCGACGTCGAAGTCGAACTCCGCGCGGTCGACCATGGCCTTGACGTTGGAGTACAGGTTGCCGTAGGTGATCCGGACGGCTTTGGGGTCGGCGGTGGACCCGCTGGTCAGCTGCAGCAGCGCGGTTTCGCCCTCGTCGGTGACGACGACGTCCTCGAGCGGCTCGGCGCCGGTCAGGTCGCTGATCAGCTTGAAGCCGATGCCCTTCTCCGCCAGCACCGGCGCGAGCTGGTCGAACGGCTCGCCCAGCAGCACCAGGTTCGACCCGATCATCCCGAGCACCCGCACGGTGTCCTCGGCCCACTCGGCCAGATCGGTGCGCGGCGTCGGCTGGTGCAGCATCGTGACGCTGCCCCCGGCCAGCCAAACGGCCTGCACGGTCGGCGCGATCAGCACCGGCGCCGCGGCCAGCACCGCGACGGCACCCCCGCGCTCGAACCCGCCTGCCACCAGCCCACCGGCGATCCGCCGCGCCTCCTGGTGCACTTCGGCCCAGGTCCGCCGGACCGGCTCCGTCGGCTCCCCCGTGACCATGCCCCGCTGCTGTCCCCGCCCCGTCGCGGTGGCGACCAGCGTGTCCACGAACCTGCTCATGGCGGGAACATTACTGGGACACCCGCACGGTTCGCGTGCCAACGCGTGAACAACTGTCACTCCAGCAGTTCGGAAGTCTCCAGCCAGCGGGCCTCGACGTCCTCGATCTCCCCCTGCACGCCCTTCAGCTCGGCGTTCAGCTCCATCAGCTTCGCCGGGTCCGTCGCCGCCGCCAGGAGGGACGCGTGGAGCTTCTCCTCCTTGCCGTGCAGCTGGTCGAGCTTGCGCTCCAGCCGCCCGAGCTCCTTCTGCGCCGCCCTCAGATCCGCCGCGGACTTCTTCGCCTCCACCTTCGCCGCGGAGGGGGCCGGGCCCGTGACCTCCTTGGCGGCCGAGCGGCGGTTCAGGTACTCCTCGATGCCGCCCGGGAGGTGGGTGATGCGGCCGTCGCCGAAGAGGGCGACGATCGTGTCGCAGACGCGTTCCACCAGGTAGCGGTCGTGCGAGACCACGACCATCGTGCCCGGCCAGCCGTCCAGGAGGTCTTCCAGCTGCTGCAGGGTGTCGATGTCCAGGTCGTTCGTCGGCTCGTCCAGCAGCAGCACGTTCGGCTCGGCCATCAGCAGGCGGCACAGCTGCAACCGGCGGCGCTCGCCGCCGGACAGGTCGCCGACCGGGGTCCACTGGCGGGCCTGGGGGAAGCCGAGCTTCTCGCCCAGCTGCGACGCCGTCATCTCCTGCTTGCCGAACACCACGCGGCCGGCCACCTGCTCGATCGCCTGCAGCACACGCAGGTCGCCGGGCAGGTCGTCGAGTTCCTGGCGCAGGTGCGCGAGCGCGACCGTCTTGCCCTCGATCCGGCGGCCGGTCGACGCCTCGACGTCGCCGCCGAGCAGCTTCAGCAGCGACGTCTTGCCCGAGCCGTTCACGCCGACCAGGCCGATCCGGTCGCCCGGGCCGATGCGCCAGGTGACGTGGTCGAGCAGCGTCCGCTCGCCCACCGCGTACGTCGTGTCTTCCAGCTCCAGCACCGTTTTACCGAGGCGCCGCTTGGCGAACGCCTGCAGCTCGACGGAGTCGCGCGGCGGCGGCACGTCGGCGATCAGCGCCTCGGCCGCTTCGACGCGGTAGCGCGGCTTCGACGAGCGCGCCTGCGGGCCGCGGCGCAGCCACGCCAGCTCCTTTCGGGCCAGGTTCTGCCGCTTCTCCTCGGCCGTCGCGGCGAGCCGCGCCCGCTCGGCGCGGGCGAAGATCCAGTCCGCGTAACCGCCTTCGTACTGCTCGACGCGGCCGTTCGCGACCTCCCACGTCAGCGTCGCGACGGTGTCGAGGAACCACCGGTCGTGCGTGACGACCACGACCGCGATCCGCCGCGAGAGCAGGTGGTCGGCGAGCCAGCGGACACCTTCGACGTCCAGGTGGTTGGTCGGCTCGTCGAGCACGACGAGGTCGAGCTCCCCGGTCAGCGCGGCCGCCAGCGAAACGCGGCGCCGCTCGCCGCCGGAGAGGTTCTTCGTGGGGGTGTCGAGCCCGATCGCGGTGATCCCCAGGCCGTCCACAATGGACCGCACGCGCGCGTCGGCGGCCCATTCGTGCTCGGCGCCGTAGCGTTCGAGGACGACGTCGCCGACCGTGCTGCCGTCCGGCAGCTCCGTGCGCTGGGTGACGACCGCCATCCGCAGGCCGCCGACGTGGCTCACCCGCCCGGAATCCGGCTCGGCGAGTCCGGAAAGGACTTCCAGGAGCGTGGTCTTCCCACCGCCGTTGAGCCCGACGACGCCGATGCGCTGCCCCGCCGCGACTCCGAGCGACACGCCGTCCAGGAGCGGGCGAATCCCGTAGGACTTGCTCACCGACTCCAGGTTGACCAGGTTGGCCATCCGCTCAGCCGATCCTTTCCACGATCGAAAACCGCGTTGCCACGACCTGCGTCGTGTCGTCCACGGTGAACTCCGGATCTTCCATGGCGGCGCGCATTTCGGCGCTCTGCCAGAACTCCTCGTGCCCGGCGCGCCACTCGGTGACGCTCGTGAAGCCCTCGCCTTCGCCGAGCGCGTGCCGGAGGTCCACTTCGGACATTGGGAGAACGCGCACTTCGGCGGTCTCGATGACCGCGACCCCGGCGCCGGCGGAGTCGAGCACGAGTTCGCGCTCGCCAACGGAAGGCAACGCTTCGCCCGCCCGCTCGTATTCCACCAGCAGTGCGGAGGTCGTCGTCTTTTCCCCGGCCAGGATCGCCGCAACCAGCTTGTCGCGCAGCGGGCCGGGGAACGCGAATTCCGCGTGCTTCACGCGTGCACCCGCGGCGGTGCCGGGCGCGGGGCGTCGTCGCCGCCGACCACGCGGGCGCCGGGGACCGGGCCATGGGCCACGCGGACCGTGCGGCAGACG
>NZ_JAAGNB010000064.1:0-20184 GCF_010550475.1 Amycolatopsis sp. SID8362 | reverse complement strand
CGCCCAGCACGACGACCCGGCGCGGCGTGAGCCCGTGCCGCGCCGACAATGCGCCGCGCACCGCCCGCTCGACCGCGCCGTGTGGCGGGACGCTTCCCGCGGCCAGCTCGACGACGAGCACGACCTGCGCCCCGGGGATGGCGAACGCGGCCACGTTCCGAATCGCCGGATGGGCTTCCGCGGCGGTCGCTTCGAGGTCGCGCGGGTCGTGCCCGACGGCGAACGCGGCCGCATCGCGAATCGCCGGATGAGCTTCCCCGGCGATCACTTCAAGGTCCCGTAGGTGCTGCCCGGCAGCGAACGCGGCCGCGCCCCGCACCACCGGACGGGCCTCCCCGACGGTCGTTTCGAGGTCCCGCAGGTCGCGCCCGGCAGCGAAGTCGTCGTCGAGGACGGACAGCTCGCCCGACTCGCCAAGCACCCCGAGGTGGCCGGTGCGCAGCCACCACCGCGGCTCGTCGTCCCCCGCGATGAACGCGCAGAACACGCGAGCGGACTCATCGGGCCGGTTCCGGTAGCCGCGGGCGACGTTCGGGCCGCTCACCCAGATCTCGCCGGGCTCGCCCGCGGGCAGCCGCCGTCCGTCGGGGCCGATGATCGCGACGCGCTGGCCCGCCGGCTGTCCACAAGCGACCAGCGCCGTCGCTTCGGCCACGATGTAACACACCCGCAGCTGCCCGGACACGCCGAACGCCGCGCGCACCCGGTCCAGATCCGGGTCGGCGCTGCTCACGAGCGTGGTCACGGGCCCGAGAGCCGCCAGCCGCGAAACGAGCAAGACAGGACGGCCCGTCACGAGCGGCACCGCGACCCCGAGCAGCAGGCCGAGCGGATCGCTGAACGGCGAACGGTTCACCAGCGCACCAGGTCCCAGTACCGCCGCCGCCTGCCGGGCGTTGGCGACGATGTTCGCGTGCGTGACCATCACCGCGCCCGGGTACTGCAAGTACGCCACGTCCTCGGCGGCCACCGGGTCTTCGGTGAAGCCCGGCGCGTCCGGCACACCGTCCACGGCGAGCACCCGGTGCCCGCAGGTGTCCAAAGTAGACAAGAACCGCCGCGTATCGGCGACCGTCGCCGTTGTCGCCAGCACGATCGCCGGTTCCGCGTCCGCGAGGACGCGCGCGCGGTCCGGGCCGACGGAGATCGCGACCAGCCCCGCCCGCAGCGCGCCGAGGAACGCGACGACGTGCTCCACCGGATCCGCAACGAGGATCGCCGCGCGCTGCCCGGGTTCGGTGACCTGGCGCAGGGCCGCGGCGACGGCGGTCACCCGGTGGTCCAGTCCGGCCCACGTCAGCGTCCGCCTTTCCGTACCGGCGAACCAGGTAAGCGCTCTCTCGGCTCCCGCGGCCGCGGCGCGCGCGGTCAGGAGCGTCGAGAGCGTCGTGGCCCCGGCCGCGGCGGTTGGTCCGCCCGCAGCCGGTTCAGAACTCGTGAGCATCGGTCCCTCGTGCATTCTCAGGCGGCGGACATCCCGGTGACGCGCCACTTCCCGTCGACGCGTTCGGCCGTGACGCTCAGCTGCGCGGCGCCGGTGCTGCGCTGCCCGTCGCCCCGCGTCCCGGTCTGGTCGAGGAACACCAGCAGCGCCGCGCGGTCGCCGTCCAGGAGCTTCACGCCGGACGCGACGGCGGTCGAGGTGACCACCAGCTTCTGGTCCGCGGCGAGCTTGCGCACCTGCCCGAAGAGCTGGTCGTACTGGGCCAGCGCGGGACCGGTGAGGACGGCCTTCGCCGCCTGCTCGCTCTTGGCCGGATCGTCGAAGCGGTAGGAGAAGACCGTGCCGAGTGCGGCGCTGATCTGCTTCGCCGCGTCCGCGGTGCCCGAGGCGTCGGCGAGCGCGCTGTTGTGCGCGACAACGGCGTTCGTCTGCCGCGCTTCGATCGCGCACCACCCCGCGACGCAGGCCATCACCACGGCGACCACCAGGCACACCCACCGCACCCGCCGCCGTGGCCCAGTGGTCGTGAGTGGCAAGTCGGGTTCTAACCCTACTTGCCACTCACGACCGTCTTGGTCCTCGTGGTGGCGCCCGGCCACCTTGACGGCTCGCTTCTTCGTCGGAACGGTCACGGTGCCTCCCCGGTCGGGACCTGGCCGAGCCCGGTGACGCGCCAGCCGTCCGGGCCGCGGGTCAGGTCGGCCTGGAACCGGTTGCGTTTGGTCACGGCGTCGCCGCCGTCGGGTGCGACGACCAGCTCGACCGACGCGATCAGCTTCGCCGTCCCCGCGCCGGTGTCCACTTCGGTCACCGCGGCGTCGGTGACCTTGCCGGTGGTGACGGTCTTCGCCTGCGCGATCCGGTCGAGGCTCCCCTGCCGGTCGGCCGCCAGCTCGTCGTGCAGCGCGCCACCCGAGAGGTCCAGCCAGTGCTGGTACCCCGGTGCCGCCTGTCGGTAGTCCAAAGTGGTCAGTCCGGCGACGGCGGTTCGCCCGGCCTGCAACGCGTCCTCCCGGACGACCGCGCGCGCGACGCCGTCGTCGTGCGCCGCCTGCCACCAGGTGAACCCGGACCACCCGGCCGCCGCGGTCGCCAGGACCGCGGTCGCCGGGGCCAGCCACGTCAGGATCTTCACGGCCGTCCTCCCGGTGCGTTCTGCGAGCCCCGCACGTTCGTCGGGTCGCCCTTCGGCAGCGCGCAGCGCGCGGCCGTGTTCAGCGGGCGGGTCGAGGTGTCCAGGCCGTCGCGGTACGGCGTCGAGTACCCGGTCGTGCACGGCGGCGGGTCGAAGAACGTCAGCGACAGTCCGAAGTGGGCACCGTCCGGCCGCACCACCGCGCTGCCCGCCGCGACCGCCCGCGGTGCGGTGATCAGCAGCTGCCGCAGCCCGTCCCGCCGGTTCTCCAGGACGTCCACGGTGGTCAGCAGGTTCGCCAGCAGCACGCCCAGCTGCGGCCCCGAGTCGCGGATCAGCTCGCTCACCTCGTTCGCCGCGGCCGGCACCGCCGGGATGAGCGTGCGCAGGTCGCCGTCGGACTGCTTCAACGTCGACGCGAGCAGCTTGGCGTTCGCGCCGAATTCGCGGATCGCGCCGGCCTGCTGCACCTGGGTGTCGAGCACGACGTGGGCGTCGGTGACGAACCGGGTCAGCGGCGCCACGTGCGCGCTCGCCGCCTGCACGAACTCGATGCCGCGGCCGACCAGCTGGTCCAGCGCCGGGCCGGCGTCGGTGGTCGCCTTGTACAGCTCGTCGACGACCGTGCGCAGCGCGGGCTTCGGCACCGAGTTGGCGAACGTGTCCACTGTCGACAAGACGACGTCGACCGGCAGCGGGATCTTCGTGTCCGCCTGCGTGATCACCGAGCCGTCGTGCAGCTTCGGGCCGCCGTCGCTGCGCGGGCGGAGGTCGACGTACTGCTCGCCGACGGCCGAGCGGTCGGCGACGATCGCTTCGGTGTCGGCCGGGACCGGTGCGGTGCCGGCGTCGATCTCGAGGTCGGCTTCCATCCCGGCCGGGGTCAGGCGCAGCTCGCCGACCCGGCCGATCGGCACCCCGCGGTAGGTGACCTCCGCGTTGGTGAAGATGCCGCCACCGGTCGGGAACTGCGCCTTCACGGTGTAGCCGCGGTCGAAGAACACCTTGTCCAGACCGGCGTAGGTGGCCCCGACGTAGGCCACGCCGAGGACGGCGATGACCACGAAGAGGGTCACCTGGACGCGCACGAACCGGGTCAGCATCAGTGACCCACCTTGAGGAAGCCGTTGAGGTAGTCGCCGCGGATGGTGTCGAGCGCCGCGTCCGGGAACGGGAAGGTGAAGATCATCTCCATCGCCTTCGGCAGCTTGTCGCCGGAATCGGCCAGCCGCCGCAGCAGCGGTTCGAGCGCCTTGAGGTCGGCGACCAGGTCGTCCTTGCTCTTGTTCACCGTGTCCACCGCGACCGAAGTCAGGCCGTCGAGGGACTTGAGCATCCCGACGAGCGCCTCCCGCTGCTGGTTGAGCACGCCGATGCCGGGCGTGAGGCCGTTGAGCGTCGTGGTGATCTGGCCGGTGTGCGCGTTCAGCGTCTGCGCGAGCTTGTTGACACTCTCGATCGCCCGCGTGATTTCGGTGCGGTGCTCGTCGAGCCCGCGCACGAACTCGTCCAAACTGGACAGCAGGCTGCGGGCCGCGGTCTCGCGCCCGCCGAGGGCTTCGTTCAGCTGGTGGCTGATGTTCTGGACCTGTGCCACCCCACCGCCGTTGAGCAGCAGCGACAACGCGCCGAAGACCTCCTCGATCTCCGGCGTCAGCGTGGACTGGTCCAGCGGGATCGTCGCCCCGTCCAGCAGCCGGCCCGACGGCGTCGCGTCGGGCGGCGCGGCCAGCTCGACGAACTTCTCGCCGAGGATGCTGGCCTGCCGCAGCCGGGCGACGGCGTTGCCCGGCAGGTCGACGTCGCCGTTGAGCAGCAGGTCCACGATCGCGCTGTGCCCGTCCGGCGCCAGCTCCACCTTGACGACCTGCCCGACCGGGACGTCGTTGACCTTGACGCCGGACTGCGGCACCAGGTCGAGCACGTTGGTGAAGCTCGCGGTGACGTGGATCGGGTGGTCGCCGAGCGCGGCACCGCCGGGAAGCGGGATGTCGTAGACGCTGACCCCGCGCCCGCAGCCGGTGGTGACGAGCGCGAGCGTCACCACCGCCGCGAGCTTGACCAGGGACTTCATTTGCCCTCCGGGAACTCGAGGAGGTTGCCGCGGCCGTCGATGGTCCCGTTCGCCTGGTCGTAGGCGCCCAGGAGGTTCGTCAGCGCGTTCGGCGCCGCTTGCAGCGCTTCGGCGAGGGAATCCTTCTGGTTGACGAGGATCTTCGTGACGTCGGCAAGCTTGTCCACATCGGACTGCACTTTGCCGCGGTTGTCCTTGATGAACCCCTGAACCACGGTCAACGCCTGGGTCAGCTCGGTCAGCGCGCCGGAGAACTGGTCGCGCTGGTCGGCCAGCACCTTGCTCAGCGACGCGATCTGCGAGATCGCCTGCTTCACCTGACCGTCGTTGGCGGCGAGCATCGCGGTGAACTTGCTGATGTTGTCCACCGAGCCGAACAGGTCGTCCTTCGAATCGCTGGCCGCACGCGCGAATTCGCCGAGGTTCTTGATCGCGGTGCCGATGGTCTGCCCGTTGCCGCTGAGGTACTCGGCCGACTTGGTCAGCACTTCGCTGACCGCGCCGTCCTTGTTGGCTCCCTGCGGTCCCAGCGCGGACATCAGCTGGTTGAGGCTGTGCAGCAGGTCGTCGACCTCGACCGGGGTCGCCGTGCGCTCGCGCGGGATCGAGGCGCCGTCCGGCAGCTGCGGCCCGCCGCGGTAGACGGGCGTGATCTGCACGTACCGGTCGGCGACCAGGCTCGGCGTGATCACCACGGCGCCGGCGTCCGCGGGCAGCTGGGCGTCCGGCTTCAGCGTCATGGTCACCTTGACGTCGGTGCCGTTCGGCTCCACTTTGGACACCGACCCGATGGCGACGCCGAGCACGCGGACGTCGGAGTTGGGGTAGATGCCGACGGCGGCGGTGAAGTACGCGGTCAGCGTCCGCTCGGCGGGCGCGGTCACGACCGGCCACGCCGCCGAGACGACGAGTGCGAGCAGGACACCGACCGTGAGCGCGCGCAGTTTCGTCCGCCGGCGAGCCCGCGCGCCCAGATCGATCAGCTGGTGCGCCATCAGCGTCCCCCGTTCTTCGGCGGCAGGCAGCTTCCCGGCGTGGTGCCGGTGGGGATCAGCCCGCAGATGTAGGTGTCGATCCACCGGCCGTTGCCGACGGCGTTGCCGAGCAGCCGGTAGAACGGCCCGGCCAGGCGCAGGCTGTCCTCGAGCTTCCCCTGGTTCTGCTGCAGCACGGTCGCGACGCGGTCGAGCTGGTCGAGCGCCGGGCCGAGCGTCTTCTGGTTGTCCGCGACCAGCCCGCGCAGCTGGATCGCCAGGTTCTTGATGCCGCTGAACAGCTGCGCGATCGCGTCCTTGCGCGCGTTCAGCTCGGTGAGCAGTGTGTTGCCGTCGCGGATCAGCGCCTGGATCTGGTCCGACCGCTCGCCGAGCGTCTTCGAGACCTCGTTGGTGTTCTGGAACAGCTTCACGAGTTCTTCGTCGCGCGAGGCCAGCGTTTGCGACAGCGCGGCGATGCCGTCGAACGCCGTCCGCACGTCCTGCGGTGCCGACGCGCCGAGCGTGTCGGACAGTGTGCGGAACGCCTGCGCGAGCTGGTCGGTGTCGATCGCGCCGACCGTGCCGGCCAGGTCGTTGAAGACCGTGGTGACGTCGTAGGGCGAGCTGATGCGCTCGGGCGGGATCGGCTGGTCCGGGTCCAGCTCGCCGTTGCCGACCGGGTCGAGCACGAGGTTCTTCTGCCCCAGCAACGTCTTGATCTTGATCGCCGCGGTCGTCCGGTTCCCGACCCACGTGTCCTTGACGCGGAACAGGACCTCGACGTGGTCGCCGGCCAGCCGCACGTCGGTGACCTCGCCGACCTTCACCCCGGCCACCCGGACCTCGTCGTTCGGCTTGAGCCCGGCGGCCTCGCGGAACTCCGCCTTGTACGTCGTGCCACCGCCGACCAGCGGCAGGTCGTCGGAGAAGAACGTGGCGCCGCCGATCAGCGCCATGACCAGCGCGGTCGCCGCGCCGACGGCGATCGGGTTCCGGCTGCGGAACGGTTTGATGCGAGGCGGTTTCACCGGCACCTCCCGGCCGTGACGGGGATGCCGGGCGGCGGGCCGCCGGGCGCCGGTTTCGCGTCGGTCTCCACGGAACAGAGGTAGAAGTTCGCCCACGAGCCGTAGGAGAACAGCGTGCCGATCCGGTCGAGCTTCTTCGGCAGGTTGTCGATGAACTGCTGGAACACCGGGGTGTTGTCGGCCAGGTTCTTCGACAGGTCCCCGAGCGCGGTGATGCTGTCCTTGAGCGGCTGGCGGCCTTGCTCCAACAGTCCGGCGGTGGCGGTGGTCAGCTCGCCGAGGCCACCGATCGCCTGCCCGATCGGCTTGGCGTCCGCGGCCAGGCCGGTGACCAGCTGCGCGGTGGTGTCGACGAGCGCGTCGAACTGGTCGCCTTGGGCGTTCACGGTGTCGAGCACGGTGTTGAGGTTGCCGATCACCTGCCCGATGACGGCGTCCTTGCCGGCCAATGTGGACGTCAGCGACGCCGTGTGCCGCAACAGGCTTTCGATCGTGCTGCCCTCGCCCTGCAGCACCTGGATGATCTCGAACGACAGCTGGTTGACGTCGTTGGGCGACAGCGCCTGGAAGAGCGGCTTGAAGCCGTTGAACAACGCGGTGAGGTCGAGGGCCGGGGTGGTCCGGTCCAGCGGGATCTGCGCGCCTTCGGCCAGCGTCGGCGAGGTGTCGGTGGCGCCGGGGTCGACCGAGAGGTAGCGCTGCCCGACCAGGTTGCGGTAGCGGATGGTCACCGCGGCCGACGCGGTGAGCCGGTGCGTGCGGTCGACCGAGAAGTCGACGTCGGCGAGGCGGTGCTCGACTACCCGCACCGCGTCGACCTGGCCGATCCGGACGCCGGCCATGCGGACCTCGTCGCCGGGGTTGACCGAGGTGGCGTCGGTGAAGCGGGCCGTGTAGCCGATGGTGGCGCCGACGCTGGAGTTGGCGATGGTGATCGCGAGGATCGCGGTGGCGACCGCGGTCACCAGGAAGAAGATCAGGCCCTTGATGGCGGGTCCTGCGACGCTCCTCATCGGACGGTCACCTCCGTGCCGCGCAGGGCGGGTCCGATCAGGACACTGCTCCAGTCCGGGACGTCACCCAGCGTCGGCTTCAGGAGCTCGGCGACCAGCTGCCGCTCGCCCGGCGAGTTGGCCGGCCCGAGGTCGCCGTCGGTGGCGAACGCGGCACCCGACGCGGCCGCGCCGCCGCCGTAGCACTTCGGGCCGCCGGTCGCGTCGAACCGCGGGGTGTCGCGGCCGGGGACGTACTTGTCACGCGGGTCCTGCACGGTGAGCGTCACGTGCAGCCCCGGCTCGTTCGTGCCCTTGCCCAGTGCCTTCTCCATCAGCGGCTTGAGCCGGTTCACCGCGTCGAACAGGCACGGGAACTCTGGTGAGTACTGGGAAAGCAGCTCCAGCGACGGGCGGCTGGCGACGGAGACGCCGATGATGTTGTCCTTGTTCTTCCGCAGGAAGTCGTTCAGGTGGCCGGTGGCACTGGTGACGCTCGTGTAGAGGTTGTCGAGGTCCGCGCGGGTGTCCACAATGGTCTTCGCGGTCGTCGACAGGTCGGTCAGCGCCTGCAGGATGTCCGGCGCGGCGGTGGTGTAGACGTCGGCCGCGTTCGCCAGCCCGGTGATGTCCGCCTTGAACTGCGGCATGAGCGGGTTCACCTGGGCCAGCAGGTCCTGCAGCTTGACGATGCTGTCCCCGATCGGCTGCCCGCGGTTGTCGAGGGCCTGGGAGATCGCGCCCAGGGAGCTGTTCAGCTTCTGCGGCTGCACCGCGCGCAACAGCGGCAGCAGATCACCGAGGACGCGTTCCAGCTCGATCGCGCTCGACGAGCGGTCCTGCGCGATGACGTCCCCGGCGTGCAGCGTCCCTTGTGGATTGTCCGGGAGCACGAGGTTGACGTACCGCTCGCCGAAGACGGTCTTGGGCAGCAGCCGCGCGGAGACGTTGCCCGGCAGCTGGCCGATCTTGGCGGGGTCGAGCGCCAGGTCGATCTCGGCACCGGTGCGAGTGCTGCGGACCGCCCGGACCTCGCCGAACGGCACGCCCTTGACCTTCACCTCGGCGGTCGGCGCGAGCTGGTTGCCGACCCGGTCCGCCCGCAGCGTCACCAGCTCCGAGTCGTCGAAGTCCTTGTCGTAGATGGCGACCGCGAGGTAGCCGAGCAGCACGAGCACGCCGAGGAAGGCGACCCCGGCGAGCTGCGTGGCGAAGCGGCTCATCCGGACACCTTCACCGTCGTCGTCGCGCCCCAGATGGCCAGGGACAGGAACAGGTCGAGCACGCTGATCAGCACGATCGACGTCCGCACGGCCCGGCCGACCGCGACGCCGACGCCCGCCGGCCCGCCGCTGGCGCGGTAGCCGTAGAAGCAGTGGGTCAGGATCACGCCGACGCTGAAGACGAGCACCTTGCCGAACGACCACAGCACGTCGCCGGGCGGCAGGAACAGCGTGAAGTAGTGGTCGTAGGTGCCGCCGGACTGTCCGAAGAAGACCACGGTCGTCAGCCGGGAGCCGAGGTAGGAGATCAGCAGCCCGACGACGTACAGCGGGATGATCGCGATGAACCCGGCCACGATCCGGGTGGTGACCAGGTACGGCATGCTCCGCACGGCCATCACCTCCAGCGCGTCGATCTCCTCGGAGATCCGCATGGCGCCCAGCTGCGCGGTGAAGCCACTGCCCACTGTGGACGAAAGCGCGAGCCCGGCGACGAGCGGCGCGATCTCGCGAGTGTTGAAGTACGCCGTCAGGAACCCGGTCATCGCCGAGATGTTGATCTGGTTCAGTGCGCTGAACCCCTGCAGGCCCACGGTGACGCCGGTGAACACGCACAGCCCGACCATCACGCCGATCGTGCCGCCGATGACCGCGAGCGCGCCGCTGCCGAACGTCACTTCGGCCAGCAACCGCACCACTTCTCGGAAGTAGCGGGTCACCGCGAGCGGGACGGCGGCGATCGCCCGGACGTAGAACATCAGCTGGTCGCCGAGTTCGAACAGCCGGTCGCCGGGTTTGCCGAGGATGGCCACTCAGGTTCCCTTCGCCGGGACGAGCTGCAGGTACAGCGCGGTCAGCACGGTGTTGACGAAGAACAGCAGCAGGAAGGTGATGACGACGGACTGGTTGACGACGTCGCCGACGCCCTTGGGGCCGCCCTTCGGGTTCAGGCCGCGGTACGACGCGACCACCCCGGCGAGGTAGCCGAAGATCACCGCCTTCACCGAGCTGACGACCAGGTCCGGCAGCTGCGCGAGGGCGTTGAAGCTGGCCAGGTACGCGCCGGGCGTGCCGCCCTGGATGATGACGTTGAAGAAGTAGCCGCCCAGCACGCCGACCACGCTGACGAGCCCGTTGAGCAGCACGGAAACCCCGACGGCGGCCTGCACCCGCGGCACGATCAGCCGGTGGATCGGCGAGACGCCGAGCACCTCCATCGCGGCGATCTCCTCGCGGATGCTGCGCGCGCCGAGGTCGGCGCAGATGGCGCTGCCGCCCGCGCCGGCGATGATCAGCGTCGTCACGATCGGGCTCGCCTGCTGCACGACGGCCAGCACGCTCGCCGCGCCGTTGAACTGCTGGGCGCCGATCTGGCTGGTGAGCGAGCCGAGCTGCAGCGAGATGACCGCGCCGAACGGGATGGACACCAGGATCGCCGGCGTGATGGACACGCTGGCGATGAACCAGAACTGCTGGACGAACTCGCGCACCTGGTACGGGCGGCGGAACATCGCGAGGATGATGTCGAGGCCCATCGCGCACATGCGTCCGAACTCGCGCAGGCCGTTCGCCGCTTTCCGGGGAGCTTCGCTGAGCAGGGTGGTCATGCTTGCTTGCACCCGGAGCTGAAGCAACGCAGGGTGAGGTTCGAGACGAAGGTGTTGCCCGGCCCCGAAACCAGGCCGGTGAGCAGCCGGCTTAGGTCCTCGCGCCCGGTGCACCCGGCGAACGCGGGCGTGGTGAACGTCGATGTCACCTTCACCGGCGGGGCCGGCAGCGAAATCGGCACCAGGGCTTTGATGTTCACGGCGGCGGGTTGCGCGGTCCGGCAGTCCGGGCCGACGTCGAGTGCCTTGCCGTCCACCTTCACGTTCGAGAGCTTGATGAACACCTTCGCGGTCACGTCGGTGTCGGCGCAGATGTTCGTCTGCGTGGTCTTGCAGTTGGTGTCCTTGCCGGTCTTCACGGTGGCGGTGCCGGTGGCGTCGCCGTCCGGGACGATCTCGACGCGGCCGGTGGTGCCCATGAACCGGAACGCGACGAAGTAGCCGTCGGTGGGCGGGATGTTCAGCTTGCCGGTGATCGGCACCGTGTTGCTGAGACCGCCGAGCGCGCCGTCGAAGGTACCCGGCGGGAAGGCGATGTCCGACCCGAGCTTGGCGACGTGGCTCGTGGTCGGCTGCTGCGCGTCCCCCAGGGTGAACCCGAAGGGGATCTGCGTGGCCGCTTGCGCCGGGGGCGCGTCCTCGTTGGGCGCGGCTTCCGCGGCACCCAACGAGAACGCGACTCCGATCAGCACGAGCGGCAGCGAGAACCGGGTCAGCACGGATGTCCAGCCTTCCTCATCGAAGGAGATCCTTTCCGAAGCTACTGACGATTCTCGTTGCGGGACAAGGGTTCTTCACGTTCTTGTCACGCGGGTCTGCGTTTTCGCGCGGCTACCTCACTTCTTGGTGAGGGTCACTTCCAGCTTGTTGCCCGGGCCGGAGGCGAGCCCGCTGATCAGACCGGTCAGGAAACCGCAGCCGGTGAACTGCGGGATGCCGTAGGTCGCGGTCAGCTTGCCGCCCTTGAGCGGGTCGAAGCCGGGCGCCGAGGCGAGCGGCACGTCGGCCGGCTGCACCGTGTGGCACGACTTCGACTGCAGGATCGGGAACCCGAAGACCCGCACCTTGGTCAGCTGGACGTCGATCCGCGCCTCGGCCTTGACCGCCCCGCCGGTGAGCGTGCCGTTGATCGCGCCGACCTGGTCGAGCTTCACCGTCGCCGACGCCGGGATGAAGCCGAGGACGCGGAAGTCCACGTCCGACTTCGGCAGCGCGAGCTGGGCGCCGAACTTGCCGGACGCGGCGTCGAGCTTCGCGTCCAGGCTGCCCGGGCCGAGCGGCAGCGTGGCGTGCAGCTGCTTGAGGAACGACTTGCCCTTGACCGAGTACTTGACGTCGACGCTGCCCGGCGGTGTGGTCGGCTGGGTCGTCGGCGTGGTCGGCTCGGTGGTGGGGGTGGTCGGTTCCGTCGTCGGGGTGGTGGGTTCCGTGGTGGGAGTCGTCGGCTCCGTGGTCGGGGTCGTCGGCTCGGTCGTGGGAGTCGTGGGCTCCGTCGTCGGCTCCGTCGTGGGAGTCGTGGGCTCCGTCGTCGGCGTGGTCGGCTCCGTCGTGGGAGTCGTCGGCTCGGTCGTCGGGGTCGTCGGCTCCGTGGTCGGAGTCGTCGGCTCCGTCGTCGGCGTGGTCGGCTCCGTCGTGGGAGTCGTCGGCTCGGTCGTCGGGGTCGTCGGCTCCGTGGTCGGAGTCGTCGGCTCCGTCGTCGGGGTCGTCGGCTCGGTCGTCGGAGTCGTCGGGGTGGTGGGGGTCGTCGGCGTGGTCGGCGTGGTCGGCGTCGTGGTGCCGCCCGCCGGCTTGATCTCGAACGTGCCGAGCAGCTGGTTCTGGCCCGGGACGGCGACGCAGTCCGACGTGAACGTGCCCAGGTCGGTCGGCTGGCCGTCCGCGGTGCGCGGGGTCATCGTGGTGCTGAAGTTCCCGACCGTCACCGAGGCGGTGCCGGGGCTGGGGAACGTCACCGCCGGTGCCTTGCCGCTGCTCTTGACGTGGAACGCGCCCGAGGGCGGCACCGGCGTCGACGCGATGGTCAGCGGCAGGTTCAGGTTCAGCGTCTTGTCGACCGGGTACTTGAGCTGCGCCGCGGCCTTCGCCGAGCCGTCGAGCGAGGTGGCGCCGACCAGGGCGAGGCCCTCGGTGGCGGTCTCCGGCACGGTGACGTCGACGTCGAAGGTGATCGGCGTCGACGACGCGCCCGCGACGGCGTTGTCGGGCAGGTTCGTGTCGATCTTCACCGACAGGACCTGGTCGCCGATCAACGGGAACGGGCAGTTGTAGTTCAACGTCAGGGTCACCGGCGCGGCCTCGGTCGGCCCGGCCCCGACGAGCGCCACGGTCGCCGCGACCCCCGCGGCGGTGGCGGCGGCCAAGCCGAACGCGGGCTTTCTCGACTTCCACGAAAATCTCACGGGTCGTCACCTCAGGGAATGGGGGAATTTCAGCGAAAAGTACCTCCGTGTTTCCGGCCGAACAAGCGACCGTGAATTCTTTGTCACGCGCATGGGAGCGCCACTGCCGGGAAGAGTCATGCAGGTCAGCGCTTGTCACGTGCGGACGGATCGGCGTCGCGAAAATTGTCACGCGCACGGGGAGTGGTCGCGATCTTCTTGCTCGCGGCACGGCTGTCCCGTTACCTTTTCCAAAGGTAGGGGAAGGAGCGGCCATGAACCAGCCGGTCATCGCCGTGACCGACCTCGCGAAGCAGTACGGCGAAGTCACCGCGCTCGCCGGGATCAGCCTGACCGTCGCCCGCGGCGCGGTGCTGGCGGTCCTCGGCCACAACGGCGCCGGGAAGACCACGCTGATCGACATCCTCAGCACGCGCGTCCGGCCGAGCGCGGGCACCGCCCGGGTGTGCGGCTACGACGTCGTGCAGCGCGGGCGCGCGGTCCGGCGGCGGATCGGGGTGACCGGGCAGTTCGCCGCGGTCGACGACGCCCTGTCCGGGCGCGGGAACCTCGTGCTGATCGCCCGGCTGCTGGGTGCGAAACCCCGCCAGGCGCAGGCGCGGGCCGCCGAGCTGATCGCGGCCTTCGGTCTCGAAGACGCGGCCGACCGGCCCGCCGCGACCTATTCCGGCGGGATGAAGCGGCGGCTGGACCTGGCCGCGGGCCTTGTCGGCGCGCCGCAGGTGCTCTTCCTCGACGAGCCGACGACGGGACTCGACCCGGTGAGCCGGTCCGGGCTGTGGTCGGTCGTCGAAGGGCTCGCGGCGCGCGGCACGACCGTCGTGCTCACCACGCAGTACCTCGAGGAGGCGGACCGGCTGGCCGACCACGTGGTCGTCCTCGGCCTCGGGCACATCACGGTGTCCGGGACGCCGGCGCAGCTCAAGGGACGGCTCGGCAACCGGACCGCGACACTGACCTTCGGCACCGAGCTGGCGCTCCAACGAGCCGTCGATGCGTTGTCCCGCTTGGGAATGGCGGCCGGGCGCACCGGGCTCGTCCTCGCCGTGCCGCTGACCGGGCCCGGCGACATCCCGGTGCTGGTGCGCGCGCTCGACACGGCGGGCGCGCCGCTGCGGGACCTGACGGTGACCGAGCCGACGCTCGACGACGTCTACCTGTCCCTGCACCGGACGGCGGTCGGCTGGTGACGCAGGCGCGGCACCGGGCGGCCGTCTCCGCGCTCGGCGACCCCGCGGCGTGGCCGGAATCCGGGTTCTGGACCCAGGTTCGCGTGCTGGCGGGCCGTTCGCTGCGCACGGCGTTCGGCGACCGGCGGCTGGTCTTCTTCGGACTGTTGCAGCCGGTGGTGCTGCTCCTGTTGTTCAGCCAGGTGTTCAGCGGCGTCGGCGCCCTGCCGGGTGTTGCGGCGTACCAGGGTTACGTGAACTTCCTGGTGCCGGCGACGTTGGTGAACATCGCGATGACGACGGCGATGAGCTCGGGCGCGGGCCTGCTCGCGGAGATCTACGGCGGTTTCACCGGCCGGCTCCGCTGCCTGCCGATCTCCCTGGTCTCAGTACTGGTCGCCCGCACACTGGCGGACTCCGCGCGGCTCGCCGTCCAGCTCGTGGTGACGGCGCTGGCGAGCGTGCTGTTCCTCGGCTTCCGCCCGGCGGGCGGCGTGCTCGGCCTGGGGCTGGCGCTGCTGCTGACGCTCGTCGTCGGCTGGTGCCTGAGCTGGGTGTTCGTCGCGATCACGACGTGGCTGCGCAAGGCGGAGACCCTGCAGGCGGCGTCGTTCGTGGTGATGTTCCCGCTGATGTTCTCCTCCAGCGCGTACATGCCGCTGGACACGATGCCGGCGTGGGTGCGGGTCGTTTCGGCGGTCAACCCGCTGACGTACGCGATCGACGCGACCCGCGCGCTGGCGCTGGCCCGCCCGATCGGCTGGTCGGTCCTGACGGCACTGGTGATCGCGGCGGTGGCCGCGGTGGCGGGCTCCACGCTGGCGGCCCGCACCTTCCGCAACCGCGCCTAACCCAGCGCCTCCAGGTGCGTCGCCGCTTCCTCCGCACCACCCGCCGCCTCGAACGACTCACGGATCTTCTCGGCCCCCGGCCGGTAGTGCCCGGCCGACTCGATCGCCTTCCGGAGGTCGGCCGCCTTGGCCCGGTCGAACCGCACGCGCACGCCCGCCGACGCCGCGACCACCTGCTGGGCCAGCATCGACTGGTCGTCGCGGATCGGCGCCACCACCAGCGGAACCCCGGCCGCGAGCGCCTCGCACACCGTGTTGTGCCCGCCGTGGCAGACCACCACCGACGTGTGCGCGAACACCGCCACCTGCGGGATCCGCCGGGCCAGCGCGACGCTTTCACTGATCAGGCTGCCGGACGGGTCCACCACCAGGCCCCGCACGTCCGGCATCCCCGCCAGCGCGTCCACGCTTTCGGCGAGGAACCGGCCCCCTGCCGCCGCGTTCGACGTCCCCAGTGTCACCACGACCAGCGGCCGATCGTCCACAGGGGACCATTCGCCGGGCGCTGGCGGCAGCGCCGGGCCGACGTAGGACACCGGCACCGCCAGCCGGGAATCGCCGGCCAGCGCCCGGGTCGTGAACGCCAGCACCAGGTGCGGGGAGAACCGCAGGTCGCCGAGCAGGACGCCGTGCCGCGCGCGCAAGCCCGCCTGCAGTTCGTCCACCCAGGACGCGATCTTCGGCAGCGAACCCAGCGGATCGGCCAGCTCGGTGGACGTCGACGCCGACGTCGCCCACGGCAGCCCGCACCGCGCGGCCACCAGCGCGCCCGCCATCGCCTGCTGGTCCACCACGACGACGTCCGGCCGGAACACGGCGACGGCCGCCAGCACGCCGGGCACCATCGCGTCCGCCAGCGGCACCAGGTACGACTCCCACAGGTACTTCAGCGCGGCGAATCCCCGCAGCTCCGGTGGTCGCAGGGCCACCGAAAACGGCGCGGAGTCACCGGCCGGGAAGACCCGTCCGGCGACCACTGCGGACAGTGCGGGCACCGGACCGCACCAGGCCACCGAGTGCCCGCGCGCTTCGAGCACCGCGGCCACCTCCTGCAGCGGCGCCACGTGCCCGGCCAGCGGCGGGACGACCAGCAGGAACCTCACGCCGCGTGCCGATCGATCCACTTGAGCACCAGCTCGCGGACTTCGCGGTGCTGCTCCACCAGCACCGAGTGCCCTTGGCCTTCGAAGACGTGCAGCTCGCCGTGCGGCAGCAACGACGTCAGGGCTTCGAGGTCGTCGGCCTGGTAGCCGTGACTGCCCAAAATGGACAGCACGGGGCAGCCGATCGCCGCCACCTGCTCCCAGGTGAGCAACGGGCCGAGCGGCACCTCCTCCGCCATCTTCGTCGACGTGATCCGCTCGGCCGCCAGCCGCGCCAGCCGCCGGTGGTGCGCGCTGAAGTTCGCCTCGATCCAGTCGAAGCTCTCCTCCACCTGCAGGAACCGCACGGTGTGGGCGAGGATCTCGCTCATCTTCCCGGCCCACACCTCGGTGGCCGGCTCGGATTCGATGCACACGATGCTGCGCACGCGATCCGGGTTCGCCACGGCGTAGCTGTAGGCGAGCGTGCCGCCGAAGCTGTTGCCCACCAGGTGCACCGGCCGGTCGACGGCCAGCTGCACGAGCAGGTCGTCGAGGTCGGCGACGAAGTCCCCGAGCGTGTAGCCCCGCACCGGGCGCTCGGTCTTGCCGTGCCCGCGCAGGTCGTAGCTGATCACGTCGATGCCCGCGGCCGCGACCGGCGGCGCCAGCGTGAGGTAGAAGCTCGCCAGGCTGTCGGTGCCCATGCCGTGCAGGAACACCACGGTCTCGGTGCCGCCGGCGGGAACGAGCTGCACGTTCGTGCGCAGCCCGTTGACGGTCATCGTGGGCACGTGCGCTCCCCCACGAACCGGGCGATGTCGCCGACGGTCAGGCCGATGACGTCGTCGAGGTCCTTCTCGGCAAGGTGTTCGGCGAGGTTGACGTCCGCGCCGAAGTGCTCGGCGAGGATGCTCGCGAAGGTCACCAGGTCGATGCTTTCCAGTTGCAGGTCCTCGTGGAACGTCGTGTCGGGCGTGATCTCGATGCCGAGCACCTCGGCGTCGCCGACGAGCTCGGCGAGCAGCTCGGCGACGACGTCGAACGTCGCGGACGCGTGGTCGATGGTCATGGCGTGCTCCTGTGGTGTGCGATGGCGGTCTCCCCGGTCAGCTCGACCGTGACGGCGTGACCCGGCAGCTCCCGGTGCCTGCCGGACACCGTGCCGTCGTCGTGGACGCGGATTTCCGCGGGGTACACGGGCTCGGCGAGCCGGGCCCGGACGGCGTCCTTCGCGGCGATCTGCCGCAGCAGCCAGCCGCGCTGCTGCCGCGGTGGCACGGCGGCGAACTCGGCGCGCTCCTGGGCGCTGAGGTAGACGCCGGCGTAGATGTCCCGCGCGGCGACCGTCGGCCAGCGGTCGGTGACCGCGACCGAGCCGTCCTCCCGCCGTTCGGACAGCAGGTTTTCCGCGGGGAAGGCGTAAACGCGGTGGGCCGCGCGGTCGCACGGGAACCGGACGTCCCGCCAGCCCTCGACGCTCGCCAGCACCCGGCCGTCGCGCACCAGCTCGGCGTCCATCTCCAGGACGTCGGGCCGCGGCAGCCGGACCCGCGCCTGGCAGGTCACGCGGGTGCCCGGCGGCGGTTCGGGGCCGTACCAGGTGAGCTTGCCGATCGAGCGCGGGAACGCGAGCAGGCCGTCGGACCGGGTCGCCATCAGCCAGCAGCCGAGCAGCTGGCCGACGTTGTCGAGCAGCCCGCCGGGCGCGGACGGCACGACCAGCTCGCCGCGGATGTGCTGCTCGCCGAGCCCGGTCAGCCGGGCCAGGCCCTGGTAGGCCGGGCCGTGGAACATCTCACGCCGCTCGTAGATCTCGGCCGCGCTCAGCGGCGGCGCGGTCTCCGGTCCGGGCACCCCGGCCGGTGACGGCGGGGCCGCGAACACCCCGACCTCGACGGTCAGCAGCGCGTACGGTCCGATCTCGACAGTCACCCGGTCGCCCTCGCGGCTCAGCGACAACGGCACCCGCTGGGCGGGCGAAGCGATCAGCCAGCGCGAGAAGACGGCGTCCCGCACGGTCACCGCCTTCGTGCCCGGCCAGGTGCGTTCGACGGCTCGGCAGGCGAGGTCGACGAGCGTCGTCGCGGGCACCACCGGGCGGAAGTCGTCCTCGTCGGGCCAGTCGTCGCGCTGGCGGAAGAACCGGTGGTCGCGCAGGTACGGCATCGCGGCCATCGACACGTCCACAGTGGACTCGACCCGGCGCCGGGCGGCTGCCGCGACGACGTCCGCCGCGCTCCGGCGGGTTTCGGTGAGCAGCGCGGTGAACTCGGCGACGATCGCGTCCGGTACCCCGGCGGGCAGCTCGGGCGGCGCCGCGGTCTCCAGCAGGCCCCGGGCCGATTCTCCCAGTGACAGCAAGGGTTTCCCGGTGTTGAGCCGGATCAGCCGCGGTTCGAGCGCCGCGAAATCGGGGTCGCCGCCCTCGGTCCACAACGCGGTCGCGACCCGCCGCAGCTGCGCGAGCCCGGGCCGCGTGCCGGACGCGGCCGCGACGACCAGGTGCCGCCGCTCGCCGAGGGTGTCGGTGACGAACGAGCCGAGCTGCCCGGCGCCGACCTGCACGAACGCCCGGAACCCGGCGTCGTGCAGCGCCTCGGTCAGCTGCCGGAACCGGACCGGCCGCAGCAGGTGGTCGAGGTAGAGCCGCCGGACGTCCGCCGCGGCCGCCGGGTACGGCCGCGTCGTCGTCGCCGACCACACCGGCACCGCGGGGGCCAGCAGGTCCAGGTCCGCGACGAGCCGCGCGAACGGCGCGAGGTGGGGTTCCATCAGGGGCGTGTGGAAGCCGGACCGGAACGGCAGGGTCCGGGCCACGATGCCGAGCCCGCGGCAGGTGACCGCGAACTCCGCGACGGCGGCCGGCGGGCCGCACACGATGGTCTGCTGGGCCGCGTTCTCGTGCGAGATCACCAGATCGCCGGGGAGCAGCTCGGCGACCCGCGCGGCGGCACAGCCCAGCACCAGGTAGTCCGCCTCCGGCAGCTCGAACCCGCCGGGCCAGTACTTTTCCAGCAGGTCCGGCTCGGCCCGGTACATCCCGGCGGCCTGCATGGCCGTCCACTCGCCCGCGCTGTGCCCGGCGAGCGCGTCCGGGCGGATCCCCAGCCGCCGCAGGGCGTGGTCGAGCAGCAGGCCCGTCGACGACACGCTCGTGGCGCGGGCCGGCACGGTCGCCGTCGACCACTGTGGACGGTCGAGGCCGAAGTGCCGGGCCACGTCGTCGAGGCGCGGCTCGGCGTCGGCTTCCAGGCCCGGGTAGAGGAACGCGGTCTTGCCATCGGGGAGCAGCGGGTCGGTCGTGCACCAGATGTCGCCGCCGCCGTGCCACGACCGGCCCTCGGCCGCCACCTTCGCGAGCACACGGCGGGCCGTGGCCAGCTTGCGCTCGTCCGGTCCGACGATCCCGAGCCGGCACGGCCCGGCGCCTTCGCCGGGCTTCTCGAGCTGCTCCAGCAGCGCTTCCGGGGTGGCCGCAGCCAGCCGCAACACGCGTTCCGGTTCGTCGACGCGGACCCGCCGCTTCGGCGCGGGATCCCCGGCTTCGAGCACGACGTGCGCGTTCACCCCGCCGAAGCCGAACGCGTTGACCGCGGCCACCCTCGGCAGGTCGCCCCACGGCTCGGCCTCGGCCAGCACCCGGAACCGCGTCTTGTCCAGCAGCGGGTTCGGGTCCGCGCAGTTGAGCGTCGGCGGCAGGACCCCGTGGTGCAGCGCGAGCGCGACCTTCACCAGCCCGGCGACCCCGGCGGTCGGCAGGGTGTGCCCGATCATCGACTTGACCGAGCCGATCACCGAGCGCGGCCCGCTCGCCTGGCCGAAGACGTCGGCGACGGTGGTCAGCTCGGCGGCGTCGCCGGCCGGGGTGGCGGTGCCGTGGGCCTCCAGCAAGCCGATCTCCGCCGGGTCCAGCCCGGCCCAGGCCCGCCGCAGGGCGAGGGTCTGCCCGGCGACCGACGGGCTGAGCAGGCTCGCGCCCCGCCCGTCGCTCGACGTGCCGCTGCCCCGGATCACGGCGTACACGCGGTCGCCGTCGCGGCGGGCGTCGGCCAGCCGCTTGAGCACGACGATCGCGGTGCCCTCGCCGATGAGCATGCCGTCGGCGGCGCGGGACAGCGGGCTGATCCGCTGGCTCGGCGACAACGCGCCGAGCTGCGTGAACAGTGCCCACAGCGTGTCGTCGTGCGTCTGGTGCGCGCC
>NZ_JAAGNB010000010.1:0-5399 GCF_010550475.1 Amycolatopsis sp. SID8362 | reverse complement strand
GAAGCGGGGGAGTGGGTGCCCCCGGCCGGGCGGGTCCGCACGGCGAAGCGGACGCTGCAGCTCGCCTGCGACCCGGACCGGCCGCACCCGTTCGCGCCCGGCGACGAGGTGCGGCTGCGCTACGGCGACACCGCCCGTGACGGGAAGGTCGTCGCCGCGTCGGCGGTCGAGCTGACGGTCGAGGAGAGCAGCCCGCCCGACGCCACCACGAACGACCGGCCGACGGCGGTCCTGCCCGGCAGCCCGGTCCGGCCGTCGCCCAAGGACGAGGCGGTCGCCGAGCTCGCCCGGCTGACCATCGAGACGCTGCCGGAGCTGCCGCGCCACCCCGGGATCGACCTGCTCCGCCGGACCCCGCCGCGGCTGCGCTGGGGTGCGGCGCTGCCCGAACCGGGGGACGACCTGGTCGCCACGGTGATCGACGCCGTCGAGGAGATGGACGGCTCGACGCTCGCGGTGCAGGGACCGCCGGGCGCGGGCAAGACCTACCTCGCCGGCAGGCTGATCGCCCGGCTGGTGCGCGCGGGCCGGACCGTCGCGGTCACCTCGAACAGCCACAAGGCCGTGGAAAACGTCCTGAGCGCGGCGAAGAAGAGCGCGCCGGACCTGCCCTGCGCCAAGCGCGCGAAGCGGACCCCGGACCCGGCGGCGCCGTGGGACCAGCCGAAGAGCAACCCGGCGCTGGTCAAGTGGCGCGAGGAGCACGACACCGGGCACCTGGTCGGCGGCACGGCGTGGACGTTCGCCAACGCCGCCATCCGCGAAGAGCCCTTCGACTTCCTGATCATCGACGAGGCGGGCCAGTTCGCCCTCGCCGACGCGCTCGCGGTGTCCGTGTGCGCCAAGAACGTCCTGCTGCTGGGCGATCCGCAGCAGCTGCCCCAGGTGGTGCAGGGGACGCACCCGGCGGGCGCGGAGGCCTCGGCGCTGGGCCACCTGATCGGCGACGCCGACATCATGCCGCCCGAGCTGGGCTACTTCCTCGACGAGACGCGGCGGATGCACCCGGCCGTCTGCGCGCCGGTTTCGGAGCTGTCCTACGCCGGCCGCCTGCACTCGCACCCGTCGGCGGCCGAGCGGTCGATCGAGGGCGTCGAGGCGGGGCTGTACCTGGCCGCGGCCGACCACACCGGCAACACGACCCGCTCGGTCGAAGAAGCCGCCGTCGTCACGTCGATCGTCGCGGACCTGCACGGCCGCGCGTGGACCGACCACGGCACGACCCGGCCGCTCACCGACGCCGACATCGTCGTGGTCGCGCCCTACAACCTGCAGGCGCGCACGGTGAGCCGGGCGCTGGAAGAGGCCGGGTTCCCCGGGGTGCGGGTGGGCACGGTCGACCGGTTCCAGGGCCAGGAAGCGCCCGTGGTGCTCACGACCATGACGTCGTCGTCGGCGGTCGACCTGCCGCGCGGGCTCGACTTCCTGCTCTCGCGCAACCGGCTCAACGTCGCGCTCTCGCGGGCGCAGGCGCTGGCGATCCTGGTGTGCTCGCCGCGGCTGGTCGAGGCCGACATCCGGACGGTGGAGCAGATGCGGCTGGTCGCGGGCATGATCGGCCTGCTGACCGCGGCCCGCCCCTGGCCTGCCGGGTAGCTCAGCCGGTCGGCTCGGTCTCGCCGGCGTCCTCGTCGACGTCCTGGCCGCCGGGCCGCTTCCGCTCGGTCTCGGGGATTTCGATGTCGAGGTCGACGTCCGGGGTGCCGGGCGTGCGGGGTACGTCGGGGCTGATGGGCTGGTGCTCGGCTTCGGTCATGCCCGGCGGTTACCCCGGCGGGCGCCGGTTCACGCCGGCGCGGAAAGCGCCTTCCGGGGGTGGACCGCCGCGGCCGATGCTGATATTCCTTCGCCCGTGCCCCTGGACGCGATCGACCTCCACAGCATCAACGCGTGGGAGGTGGCCTTCCTGCGCGAGGAGGTGGGCGCCTACTTCGCCAACGGCATCGACCTGACCCCCGGCGCGACCGTCCTCGACGTCGGCGCCAACGTCGGCGTCTTCTCCGCCGCCGTGTTCGAGCGCCTCTGCGGCGACGCGCGGATCTACGCCTTCGAGCCGCTCCCGCCGTTGTTCGCGACGCTGGAACGCAACGGCCGCGACTTCTTCGACGGCCGGCTGACCGCGTTGCCGTACGGTCTCGCCGCCGTCGAGGCCGAGCTCGACTTCAGCTACTTCCCGGCCGCGACCATCTTTTCGTCGTCGCTGCGGGACGAGGGCAACATCGAGGTCGAGCGCCGCCGGGTCACCGCCAGCGTCGTCGAGATGATCCGGCGGGGCGGCCTCGGCGGCGGGCTGCGCCGGGTGCCCGCGCCCGTGCTGCGCGGCATCGTCGGGCGCAAGCTCCGCGTGATGCGGGAGCTCGAAACCCACCGCGTCCGGGTCCGGCCGCTCTCGGCGGTGCTCGACGAGCACGGCATCGAGCGCGTGGACCTGCTCAAGGTCGACGTCGAAGGGGCCGAGCTCGACGTCCTGCGCGGCCTCGAAGACCGGCATTGGCCGCTGGTGCGGCAGGCGGTCGTCGAGGTCGAAGGGTGGCGCGAGCACCGCGACACCGTCCGCGACGTCTTCGCCTCGCGCGGGTTCACCGTCGAAGCGGTGCAGGACCCCGTCCAGGAGGCCGCGGACATCGGGATGGTGTTCGCGGTCAGCGGTACCCGAGCCAGTCGAGGTTGATCCGGCCGGTGTCGCCGGGCGCGTAGGACAGGGTCAGCACCGGGTCCTGGCCGGTGAGCGGGATGTCGCCGAAGGTCGCCGTGCCCCAGTCGTCCCAGCTGTCGGAGACCTTCGGGAAGCTCAGCTGCCGCAGCGGGTGGCCGTCGACGGACAGCGTCATGGTGCGGGCGTCGCCGTTGGCGTTGGCGTACCGGACGGTGAGCGTGCCGGTCGACGGCGCGGTGGTGGTGCGGTGGATCGTGAACGCCGACGCCGCGCCCTCGGCCCAGAGCCCGTCGAGGAAGGCGCGGCCGGAGTAACCGGTGTGGTTGACGTTCGTCTTGACCCCGCCGGTGTTGTGCGCGTCTTCGGCTTCGAGGTGCGCCGGGTCCGGGCAGCCCGCGACGGTCCCGGCGGTGTCGGCGCAGCGGTCCTGGGCGTCGGGGACGCCGTCGCCGTCGCGGTCGCCCGCGGGTGCGCCGGTCAGGGTGATCTCGACGGTGTGCGCGCCGCCGAGCGTGGCCGGGATTCCGGCGGCGGCGGGCCGGCCGTCGAGGGTGACCGAGCGGATCACGGTGCCCGCGCCGCGGAGCGTGACGGTGAGGTCCGCGGCCCGGTACCGCAGGTGCCGCAGGGTGACGTCGCCCCAGCCGCTGGGCAGGGTCGGGGCGAAGGACAGGCCGCGAGCGGTGAAGCGCAGCCCGAACAGTCCACTGTGGATCATGTCGAGGAACGCGGTCGCGGACCACGTCTGGTCGGGCTCGGAGCCCCAGTGGAACTTCACCGTGTCGCCGAGCCGCTGGTAGCCGCCGTCGACGACCCCGGTGCCACCGTTGTAGATCTCCCAGTAGCCGCTGTTCGAGCCGGCCAGCTTCGCCAGGCGCGCGGTCTCGGCGGCGAAACCGTTCTGCTCGCCTTGCCCGGCCAGCGCTTTCGCCCACAGGCCCTGCACGAGCGGCCAGACGATCGCGTTGTGGCGGCCCGGCTGCGCGTCGGAGTAGCGCGCCCAGTTCGGATAGGTGTCGGGCATGCCCCACGCCATTTCGCGCGCGTTGGCGACGATCGAGCGGGCCTGCGCGGGGTTCGCGACGCCGAAGAGCAGCGCGAACGCGAGCCCCGTGCCCTCCTGGTAGGCGCCGCGGGTGCCGTCGACGAGGAGCTGGTAGTCGTACAGGCCGGTCTCCGGGTTCCAGAAGTTCCGGTTGATCGCGTTCTTCAGCGCGGTGGCCTTGGTGCGGTACGCGGCGGCTTCGGCGGCGGGCCGGCCCAGCTGCCCGGCCATGTTCGCGGCGTTGACGTAGGCCGCGTAGTAGACCTCGTTGGTGCTCAAGAACATCCCGCTCGCGACGCCGGGCCACGGCATGCTGCCGGTGCTGACCGATTCGGTGGCGTCGGCCGGGGGCGCCGGGTAGCCGGCGATGCCGTCGTTGAAGAAGGACGCGCCGGTGAACAACCCGTAGGTGCGGTTGAACCCGGCCGTGGTCGCGGTTTCCCGGATGGCGAGGGTGTTCTTCGTGGTGGCGTAGGCGTTTTCGAGGAACGCGCGGTCGCCGGTGACGAGGAAGTGGTGCCACGCGGCGGTCGCCCAGACGACCTGGTCCCACTGCTGGTCGTCCTGCTGCACGCGCAGCGCGCCGCCGCCGTCCTTGTCCACCACCGCCCAGAGCGTGTTCCGGGCCAGCGCCGGGTCGAGGAGGCTGGTCGCGTTCCAGCTGTTGACCGACGCGTCGCGCGTCCACGGCTGGGCGTAGCCGCCACCGGCGCGGACGAAGCCGACGGACGGGTCGAGCAGGCCGCTCTTGTCGTACTTCGGGTCGTAGCCGATCGTGTTGGTGCGCACCAGGTTGTCGAGCGCCGCGTCGTAGGCGGCGCCGTACAGCGCCTGGCTGCCGGGGTTCGCGAACTCGAGCGAGGGGAGTGCCGCGGGCGCCGCGGCCGCCGGGCCGGTGAGCACCCCGCACGCCGTCGCCACCACCAGGACCGCCGCGCCGAACCGCCGCCGGATCTCGTGCACCATGCGCGTACCCCTTCGCGTAGATCGCTGCCAGTGCACCACGGAACGGCGGGATTTCCCCGCGAACGGAGGGATTCTGTCCGTTTCTGTCCGGCGTCACGGTCGGGTAAAGATCGTTGTGCCCGGTCGCACCGTGTGATCGGGTGTCGGGACCGTGGTCGCGCTGAGTGAGGAGGGCGGGTGACGTTCTTCCTTTCGCGGCTGTTCGCGCGCTGGGTCCTCACGCCCGGCCGCGGGTGGCTGCTGCCGGCCGCGGTGGTGCTCGTCGTGTTCGCGACCAGCTGGCCGCTGATGGCGCTGGCCGAGCCGGCGGGCAGCGAGCTGGTCCGGCCCGGGACGTACTGGTGGTACTTCGTCGTCACCGCGACCACGGTCGGGTACGGCGACTTCTCACCCGAGACCGTGGCCGGGCACCTCGTGGGCGCCTACGTCATCGTCGGCGGGATCGCGACCCTGACGACGGTGTTCACCAAGCTCGCTTCGGTGCTGGAACAGGCGAAGGGACGGCGGATGCAGGGGACGGAGGCGGTGCGCGCGAGCGGGCACACGGTGCTGATCGGGTACGCCGCCGGGCGGACCGAGCGGATCGTGGCCCAGCTGCTCGCCGACGGCGTGCCCGGGCTGGTGCTCTGCGCGGGCGAGGAGGTCGGCGTCCACCCGATGCCGGACCGGCCGGTGCGGTTCGTCCGCGGCGACCCGACGGCGGACGGCGTCCTGGCCAGGGCGGGCGTGGCG
>NZ_JAAGNB010000437.1:0-20834 GCF_010550475.1 Amycolatopsis sp. SID8362 | reverse complement strand
GGCCGAGCTGCTGCGGTCCCGGTGGGCGTCGGCCGCGCGCGGGGCCGTCGTGGTGATCGCCTCGGATGGCTGGGACACCGATCCGCCGGAGCGGCTGGCGGCCGTCCTGGCCCGGCTGCGCCGGCGGGCGTTCCGGATCTGCTGGTTCAATCCGCGGGCCGCGGCGCCCGGTTTCGAGCCCCGGGTGGCGACGATGGCGGCCGCGTTGCCCTACTGCGACCGGTTCCTGCCCGCGCACACCTTCGCCGCACTGGCCGCGGCCGTCGAGGCGATCGCCGCGGACGCGGCGGGTGGCCGGGTCAATGCCACAGCGTCACGTAGATCGACGGCTTGAACCGGCCCGGCGTCGTGCCGCCGCCGCGCAGCATCGCCTGGGTGGCCCGCGGCGTGGTGATGAACCGGGCCAGCTCGGCCGCCGCGGACGGCGCGGTGCCGCCGCCGAGCATCGTGATGTTCCAGGTGCCCTGGGCCTGCAGCAGGTTCCCGGTCAGCCGGGTCAGGTCGCCGGCGGCGATGTCCTGCGCCGCGGCGAACGACACGACGAGCGCGATTCCCTTGCCCCGCTTGGCTTCCTGCAGTGCGGCCGCGTGGCTCTGGAAGATCTGCTGGCGTTCCTCCGGAACGTTCATCCGGTGCAGCATCGGCAACACGACCTCCGCCTGCGACGCCCCGGTCGGGCCCAGCAGCCAGGTCTGCTCGCGCAGCGAGCTCCCGGTCGGCTGGGCTTTCGCCAGCGGGTGTGCGGGATGGGCCACGGCAATGATCTGGTAGTTGAGGAAGTGGGTCGTGGCCAGCGTCGGATCCGCCGGCGGCCGGGGCCCGATGACCACGTCGGCGGCCCGGGTGCGCAGCAGGGTCTCGAACTGTGCCGGGCGGTGGATGCTCAGCTCCACGTCGAGGTCCTTGGCCCGGTCGGCGAACAGCCCGATCAGTCCGGGCGCGGCATGCTCGGCGAACAGGGTGGACGCGGCCACCCGCAGCAGCCGCCGTCCGCCGCCGGCCTGGCGGACCTCCAGGATCGTCCGGTCCTGCAGGCCGAGCATCTCCGCCGCGCGGCTGGCCAGCCGGAGTCCGCCGGGGGTGAACGCCAGGCCCGCGCCGGTGGGCTGGTAGAGCTTGTCGCCGAGTTCCTTGCGCAACTGGGCGACGTGCAGCGACACCGCGGCTTCCGAGACGTGCAGATCGGCCGCGGCGCTCTTGACCGATCCGAGGCGCACCACAGCCACGAACGCCCGGAGTTGTGTCGGCGTCACGCCCTGCCCTTCCGTCGTCGTCGCCGGTGGCGGCAGTCTGATCCGGACCCGTGGATTTTAGTCCGGCGGTCGGGCGGCGCGCTTTCCGAACGCGGCATCGGGTGGCGGCCCCAGGTCGGCCGGCCGGACGCCCGGCTCGATCGGCACCGTGTCGTACCAGCCGCTGCGTGGCCCGCCGCCGGGCCGGTCGAACCGGCCGACCCATGGCTTGACGTCGACCACCGGGGTGCCGTCGAGCAGGTCCACTCCGGCGAAGCGGATGCTCTCGCCCTCGACGCCGAGTACGCGGACCAGGCTAAGGCCCAGGGGGTTCACCCGATCGGGGCTACGGGTCGCGAACATGCCCATCACCTGCCGTCGCGGCCGCAGCAGGAACGGGATCTGCCGCATCGATGGCGTGCCCGCCGTCTGGTCCAGCCAGGTCAGCAGCCAGGCCCAGTCGAACCCGGCGAGCCCGAGCAATCCGTCCACAAAGGCCGGAAACACTTCGACTACCGCGTGTTCGTCGGGATTGAGCGCCGATTGCACCGGGGTGTGCTCCGGCGACGTGTGCACGGAACGCACCACACCGATCACGGTGAGCGGACAGGACCGGCGCATCGGGACAGCATGCCCGCCGCGCCCGTTTCCCGGGGAGGCCGACATAAGCAATGCCTTAATCCACCGTTGCCAGCAGCTGACCGGGGGGCAACTATGACCTGCGCAACATCGGCGACGGCGCCTGGTGCTCCGTCCTTGCCCCGAAAGGTCGCGAGCCATGCGAGTCGAATCCGACGGCCACAGCCGCGGCAATCCCCGGCTGTACGCCCTGTTCGAAAACGCGCCGAAAACGGGTAAAAGCCCGACGGTGTGGGCGTTTCCGGAGTTCGTCGATTTCCTGAAGGTGGCCGGTCAGCCGGTGCCGGGGCCCTGGCCCCCGCACCAGATCCCCCGGCCGGACCCGACGGACGAGGAGTACCCCGTCGCCGTGCCCGATCCGGCAGCCGGTATCGAGCACTTCCCCAAGAGCCACGAGTGACGCGCGCCCGTCCCGTCGCCCACCACATCACCCGGAGGTGAGGATGTATCCCTCGCGCTTCCGCTACGAAGCGCCCCACTCGATCGAAGAAGCGATCGAGCTGCTGCGCTCGGGCAACGGCGAGGCGAAGGTGCTGGCCGGTGGCCAGAGCCTGGTGCCCATGCTCAAGCTGCGCTTCGCCGGCCCGGAACTGCTCGTCGACATCAACGAGCTGCCCGGGCTGGACTACCACCGGGCGGATCCCGACGGGACCATCCACGTGGGCGCGCTGTGCCGGCACGGCGATCTGGAGCGTTCCTCCCTGCTCGCCGGGAGCCAGCCGACGATGGCGGCCGTCGCGCCGCTGGTGGCCGATCCGATCGTGCGCACCCGCGGCACGCTCGTCGGTTCGCTGTGCCACGCCGACCCGCAGGGCGACTGGGCCGCGGTGGTGACGGCGCTGGGCGGGCACGTCGTGGCGCAGGGGCCGGGCGGCAGGCGCGCCATCCCGATCGGCGAGTTCGTCACCGGGCCGTTCCAGAACGCACTGGCGTACGACGAAATCGCGGTCGAGGCCGTCATCCCGGCGCCGCGCGGCATTCCGGGCGGCGGCTACCACAAGCTGGAGCGGCGGGTCGGCGACTTCGCCACCGCCGGGGCCGCGGTGGCCATCGAGACGGCGGGCGGCGTCGTCTCGCGGGCCGGCATCGCGCTGACCGGTGTCGGCGGCGCGACGATCAACGCCGCCGAGGCGGCGAACGCGCTCGTCGGCCGTCCGCTGAGCCGCGACTCGATCACGGCAGCCGCGCAACTCGCCGCCCAGGCCGCCCAGCCGAAGTCCGACCACCGCGGCAGCGCGGCCTACAAGCGACACATAATCGGGGTCTTCGTCGACCGCATCCTGAGCCGCGAGCTGGACTCGACGGCGAGGGCGGCCTGATGGGCCCGCAGAGGAACGGGGTTTCCGCATGACCAGCCTGTTCGAGGAAGTCAGCGAGGAGCCGGGCACGCAGGTGCCGGTGCGCCGGGTCGCGATCACGGTCAACGGCAGGCGACGGACCGCCGACATCGAGCCGCGCCTGCTGCTGGCACACCTGCTGCGGCAGGGGCTGAAGCTGACCGGCACGCACACCGGCTGCGACACCACCAACTGCGGGGCCTGCACGGTCCTGTTCGACGGCAAGCCGGTCAAGAGCTGCACCATGCTCGCCGTGCAGGCCGACGGGCACGAGGTCACCACGGTCGAAGGCCTGGCAGGCGCCAGCGAGCTGCACCCCCTGCAGGAGGGCTTCAAGGACGAACACGGCCTGCAGTGCGGGTTCTGCACGCCCGGGATGATGCTGGCCGCCAAGGCGTTGCTCGAGGAGAACCCCGATCCCACCGAGGACGAGGTCCGCTGGGCGCTGTCGGGGAACCTGTGCCGCTGCACCGGGTACCAGAACATCGTCAAGGCCGTGCTGTGGGCGGCGGACAAGCTGCGTGAAACCGGAGGTGCCGAGTGACCGCAGTGGAAAGCCGCGCGCTGGACGAGATCAAGATCGGCGGCATGGGCGCGAGCCGCCGCCGGGTCGAGGACGACCGGTTCATCCGCGGCAAGGGCAGCTACATCGACGACGTGGTGCTGCCGGGCATGCTGCACATGGAGATCCTGCGCAGCCCGCTGGCGCACGCGCGGATCAAGTCGATCGACACCAGCAAGGCCTATGCCATCCCGGGCGTCCGGCTGGTGCTCACCGGCGAGATGATGGCCACCCGCAACCTGGCCTGGATGCCGACGCTGTCCTATGACACGCAAGCGGTGCTGGCCACCGACAAGGTGCGCTTCCAGGGCCAGGAGGTCGCCTGCGTCATCGCGGACGACCCGTACGTGGCGAAAGACGGCTGCGAGGCCATTTCCGTCGACTACGAGCCGCTGCCGCCGATCGTCAACCCCGAGCAGGCGATGGCCGAAGGCGCGCCGCTCATCCGCGACGACAAGGAAAACCAGCGGGACAACGTCGCTTTCGACTGGGCGGTCGGCGACAAGGACGGCACCGACCGAGCGTTCGCCCAGGCCGACGTCGTGTCGCAGATCGACCTGCACTACCCGCGTTCGCACCCGTCGCCGCTGGAGTGCTGCGGGTCGATCGCCGACTTCAACCGGGCGACGTCCAAGCTGACCGTCTACATGACCACCCAGGCGCCGCACATCGTGCGCGCCGCGGTTTCGTTGATCGCCGAGCTGCCCGAGCACATGATCCGGATCATCTCCCCGGACCTGGGCGGCGGATTCGGCAACAAGGTGCCGGTGTACCCGGGTTACGTCATGGCGATCCTGGCGTCGATCCTGCTGGAACGGCCGGTCAAGTGGATCGAAGACCGCAGCGGCAACCTGATCTCCACCGGGTTCGGCCGCGACGTCTACCTGCACGGCGAGGTCGCCATGCGCCGGGACGGCAAGATACTGGCCGTCCGGATGAACACGGTCTCCGACCACGGCGCGTTCTTCGCCGACGCGCAGCCGAGCAAGTTCAAGATCGGCCTGATGCACTCGGCGTTCGCCTGCTACGACATCCCGTACGCGCACCTGGCCGCACGGGGCGTCTACACGAACAAGGCGCCCGGCGGTGTCGCCTACCGGTGTTCGTTCCGGGTCACCGAGGCGATGTTCTTCCAGGAACGGATGATGCAGGCCGCGGCCGACGACCTGGGTATGGACCAGGCCGCGTTCCGGCGGATCAACTTCGTGCGCGACGACGACTTCCCGCACCGCACGCCGTACGGGTTCCTCACCGACTCCGGGCAGTACGGCAAGTGCCTGGACGTCGCGATGGAGGCCATCGGCTACGAGAACTTCCTGCGGCAGCAACAGGAAGCCCGCAAGGAAGGCAGGCTGCTGGGCATCGGCATCTCGACGATGACCGAGCCGCTGGGCGCGGGCAACAGCCGCGAGTACGACATCCTCGGCATCAAGATGTTCGACTCCGCCGAGCTGCGCGTGCACATGACCGGCCGGGCGATCCTGCGCACCGGCGCCAAAACCCAGGGCCAGGGCCACGAAACGACGTGGGCGCAGATCGTCGCGCACGAGCTGGGCCTGCCCGCCGACGACGTCGTGGTCGAAGAAGGCGACACCGACACCGCGCCGTTCGGCATGGGCACCTACGCTTCGCGGAGCACGCCGGTCGCCGGCGCCGCGGTCGCGATGGCCGCGCGGAAGGTGCGGGCCAAGTCCCGCAAGCTGGCCGCGCACCTGCTCGAAGTGTCCGAAGAGGACGTCGAGTGGGAGCTCGGGCGGTTCTACGTCCGCAGCGCGCCCGAGCGCGGGGTCAGCATCCAGGAATGCGCGATGGCCGCGTACAGCAACATGCCTGACGGCCTCGAGCCCGGCCTGGAGGCCACCGCCTACTACGACCCGCCGAACCTGACGTGGCCGTTCGCGGCCTACATCTGCACGGTCGAGGTAGATCCGGAGACCGGAGTCTGGGACGTGCTGAACTTCGTGGCGGTCGACGACTGCGGGGTGCGGATCAACCCGATGATCGTCGAAGGGCAGATCATGGGCGGGCTCACCGAGGCCTACGCCATGGCGAACATGCAGTTCATCACCTTCGACGCCGAGGGCAACTGCGTCGGCGGGAACTTCATGGACTACCTGCTGCCCACGGCGTGGGAGACCCCCGGCTACGAACTGCACGAGGTCGTCACGCCCTGCCCGCACCACCCGATCGGCGCCAAGGGCGTCGGCGAGTGCGCGACGGTGGCCGGGCCGGCGGCGTTCGTCAACGCGGTGGTCAACGCGCTGCAGGACCCGCGCGTGCGCAACATCGACATGCCGGTGCTGCCGGACCGCGTGTACGAGGCGATCACGCGGCGCCACGACGTGTCCGGCGCGCCGCCGGTGAAGAACGACTAGCGGGGGTGCGGACATGAGCGGTCACACCATCGACGGCTGGGACGTCATCGACCAGGCGGCGGAACTTTCCCGCCGTGGCCAGGAATTCGCGTTGGCCACGGTCGTCTGGCGGCAGGGGCCCTCGTCCGGACAGCAGGGTTCGCGCGCCATCGTCACCGCGGACGGACAGCTCTACGGCTGGATCGGCGGTGCCTGCGCGGAACCGGTGGTGATCCGGGAGGCGCAGGAGGTGATCCGCGACCGGCAGGCGCGCCTGCTGCTGCTGGGCACGGCCGAGCAGTTCGGCGCGGCGGTGCCGGCGGGCATGGCCGTGGTGCCCATCGCGTGCCAGAGCGAAGGAGCCCTGGAGGTCTACATCGAACCGGTGATTCCCATGCCCCACCTGATGATCGTCGGCCGGTCGCCGATGGCGCACACCCTGCGGGACCTGGCGCAGGCACTCGGCTGGCACAGCGAGCTGCGTGACGCGCCGGAGTTCTCCGCGGTCGACTTGAGCGCGCGCTCCCTCGTCGTGGTGGCCACCCAGGGCCACGGCGACGAGGACGCGGTCGAGCAGGCGGTGCTGGCGTTCCCGGCGTTCGTCGGGCTGGTCGCGTCGCGGCGGCGCGGCGAGGCCGTGCTCGGCTACCTCGCGGACCGGGGCGTGCCCCAGACCCAGCTGGACCGGGTCAAGGTACCGGTCGGGCTGGACCTCGGGCACACGTCGCACCGCGAGATCGCGGTCGCGGTGCTGGCCGAGCTGGTGCAGCTGCGGGCGTCCGGCGCGCTGGTCCCGGAAGCCGGGGCGCCGCCCGCCGCACCCCCGCAGGCGCTCGACCCGGTGTGCGGCATGACCGTTCCCGCGGACAAGGCGCACCACCCGGCCGAGCACGACGGCCACACGTACCACTTCTGCTGCGTCGGCTGCCGGGACGCGTTCACCGGTGACCCCGGCAAGTACCTGAGCGCGGAGCTCGTCCACCACACCCACAACCGGGAGTCCTGATGCTCATCGAGAGCAGTTTCGAGGTCGCCCAGCCCGTCGAAAAGGTGTGGACCTTCTTCGACGACATCCCGCAGGTCGCGGCCTGCCTGCCCGGCGCGGAACTCACCGAGGACCTCGGTGACGACCGCTACGGCGGCAAGGTCGCGATCCGGATGGGCCCGGTGAAGATGGCCTTCGACGGCACGGCCGCGATCAAGGAACGCGACGACGCGGGCAAGAAGATCGTCGTCGACGCGGCAGGCGCCGACGTGAAGGGCCGCGGCCAGGCGGCGATGTCGGTGATCGCGAGCCTCGTGCCGATCGCGCGGGGGTCGAAGGTCGACGTCGCGATGGACCTGCAGCTCTCCGGCGCGGCCGCGCAGTACGGCCGCGGCATGATCGCGGACGTCACCGCGGTGCTGATGCGCGACTTCGCCACCAACATGCAGAACCGCATCGACGCGCTCGAGAAGGGCCTTTCCCCCGACCAGATCGGGACCGTGGCTCCCGCGAGCGGCTTCGGGATCGCGATGCAGGCCATGCGGATGGCACTGACCCGCGTCCTGCGGCGGTTCTTCGCCCCCTACCGACCCAACCCGACCTGAGGAGGGCGGAACCCATGACGTTGTGGTGGATCGGCAACGCGGTGCTGCTCGTGGTCGTCGTGCCCGTGCTCGTCGCGCTGCTCAACCGGATCCTCGCCGCGGCCGAACGCATCCGCGGCGCCTCGGACGACATCCTCGACGGCGGCGTCGCGCTCACCGGCGAACTGGACGACCTGCCCGAATCGCTCGCCAAGACCGAGCGGACCATCGACGAGGTCGCGACCGGCGCGGTGCGCTACGCCGGTTCCGTGGCCAAGCTGCTCGGCTGAGCGGAAGGAGAACGACCATGCCCGCTGCCGCAGTGGTGACCCTGATCATCGCGGCACTGATCATCGCGGCCGCCGTGCTCGGCCTGGTCCGGGTGATCCTGCACCTGGCCGCGATCCGCCGCACACTCGGCACCGTGGTGGTCGGCGTCCAGGTCGTCGCGGCCCAGACGCGGACCGTGCCGGACGCGCTGACGTCGGTGAACCAGAGCCTTAAACCCGTCCGCGACTTCTGCGAAACCGTCTGAGAGGGGAGAGGCGTGGCCCAGTACGAATTCGTCTGCGGCAGCCCGGTCTGCGACACACGGCTGCTCGCCCCCGGCAAGGACGTGCTGATGGCGAAGGTCGCCGAGCACGTGAAGACCGAGCACCGCATCCCGGCGCCGACCAAGTCGCTGGTGCAGTTCATCGAAGCGAACACCATCCGGGAGATCCTCCCGGCCGGCACGGGAGGGCAGTCATGACGACCGGCTGGGTGATCGGCTACGCGATCGGCGTGGTCGTCGTGCTGGTGCTCGTCGCGCTGGTGGTGCCGATCCTGCGGCTCGCGCACTCGATCGGCCAGGAGGCGAAGATGATCGACGACTCGCTGCAGGACTCGGTGCGCAACACCGCGGCGCTGGCGAAGCTCACCGAGACGATCGACCACGCGCAGGTCATCGTCGCCGGCCTCCGCCGGGGCCGCACCAGGCTGGGAGGCTGACCGTGACAGACCAGAACCTGTGGCTGACCGCGAACATCGCGGGGCTGGTGGTGGTGCTGGCCGTGGCCGCGCTGCTGACGCTGCTGGTGGTGTTCGTCCACACCATCGACCGCCGGGTCGCCAAGATCCGAGAAACGCTCAAGGCCGCGGCGGACAACACCGCTCAGACGAAGCTGATCGGCGAGACGGCCAAGGGCGTCGACGCCGTGCTTGCCGAAGGTCTCGAACACCACCTGTTCCTGGGCCGCGTGCTCGGCAAAGTGAGGATGTGATCCCGTGGTCGTCTTTTCGGTCGTCGACATCGTCCTGCTGATCGCCGGACTGGCGGTCTACCTGTTCATCGTGGGCGGCCAGCTCACCCGCGTCGCCACGAACCTCGAGGAGTGCCGGGACCTGGTGCGCCAGATCAAGCGCAACGCGGAGCCGATTTCGCAGGACGTGGGGCACATCAACGAAACGGGTGCTGTGGTCGCGGGCGCGTTGCCGCTGCTCTACGGAATGGCAGAGGGGATCGTGAAGGGAGTCACGGCTCCTGAGGCGCCCGCGGAGCGTGGCCCGGCCCGGCCGGCGTCCGGACGGCGCCGCTCCCGGTTGCACGACGGGGTCGGCTACTCACCGGCGGGCCGCCACCTGGCCGGCACCCACGGCCGCTGACCCCGAGCCACGGAAACGCGTCCGCGCGTTTCCGTGGCTCTTCACGGTCGGAGGGGCTCTGAATCTGGGACCACCCTGCCAAGTCGTCCTCTTCGGACACAGTCCGGACAGTGCTCGTCCCGAGGGGTACCCGGATGCCTGACCGCGAGCATCACGAAGTGCGGCTGGAATATCAGCGCTTGCCGGTGTACTTGCCCATATCTCTCTCGTCCATTTGGCCGCGACTCTTCGCCTCGTTGGCGCCGCCGCTGTTGGAGGTGGAGGTCGCTGACATCCATGCGGCGGTGACCCCCACCAGAAATTGCAATACGGCGCCGACTCGAAGATTGAAGCCAGCCTGGTTGCCGTAGGTGAGCACTATCGGCAGGTTCGACCTGATCCTACCCCCGTGTCCGGTGGCATCCCCGTATACAGCAACACATCCCATTACGATTTCGAGAAGTTCCCCCTGTGGGAACCCGGCTCGCTGCAGTTTGTCATTCACGTATTCCGGATTGACTCCGTCTCCGCCCTGCGATGTCTGGTAACTGTTAAGGGCGTCAACTGCACTCTCGCCACCCGTGATGAACGGGTTGTCAGAGATGGCGCCGGGCAGATCGGAGACGTCCTTCAGAAGGTTATCAAGGCCCAGGGCTTTATCGCCTGCGTCGAGTGTGAATTTCAGCGAGTCCCCTAATTTCTGCAGGGCCGACTGCAGTCGCGGGTCGCGCTTCAGTGCTTCTAGATCCCTGTCCTGCCTGGCCTTGTTCTGCTTCGTCAGGTGTGCTAGTGAGTGCCACTCGAGGACATCGTCATCGGACCACGATCGGGAGTTCGCCCAGGTTGTGGTCAGCTGCGCGATCTCTGTCGGCAATTCCTCCAGTCGCCGCTTTCTGCCCTCTGTGGTGTCGGATTTTGCCACGGCGGCAGTCGCGTGCTTGTATGGCGCTTCTGACTTCTCGAGTCTTGCCTTTTCCTGTTCCAGCTCTTCCAGTTTGCGGTACCATGCATTCTGCTGGGTGACCAAGGCGGACCTGGCCGCTTCGACCTCGTGGCGCCTGCGTTCTGACTCTTTCAGTCGACGTTGCCGCTCCTTGCGGTCGTCCTCCGAGGGAACCTCGATCGACGGTCGATATCGTGCTTGTTGCTGCACCTGTTCCGCTGTCAGTTGCGGCACCGCTGTCGTGATCGACACTCCGTATCCGGGTTCCGGAGCGGGCGCCACGGCTGCCGCGACCACTTCTCCGACAATCCCCGGATTGTTGTGAATCTGCTGGAGCTGTTCCGGCTCCAAATCAGTGAACGCCCGCACGAGATGCGTTTGCTGGTTTGAGTTGGCCACGGGTACTCCTCAATCGCGGCAGCAGGATGGCGCTCATCGTTGCTGCTGCAAGGCCGCGGCAGCGGCACTCCGGATGATCTCGTTGAGGACGGCCGGGTCGGTCGACGCGACATCGATTCCGTCGGCGGCAAGCGCTTGGGCGAACCCGGCGACCGTTTCCTGAGCTATCGGCATGGCCGGCTCGCCGCTGCCGAGACCGGCATCCGAGTAGTCGGCCGACGTGGTCGTGGCTGAACCGACGCGCACACCGTAGCTGGTCAGCAACGCCGCCGGATCGCTCGAACTCTCCGCCTCCGCCATCAGCATCTCGGCCGAATTCGGAACGCCCGCGTCCGCAGCGCCGCCGACGAAGTCGGCGCGGAACTTCTGCCAACCTTTCGCGGTGCCGTCCCAGCCGACCTGATTACCGCGAAGAAACTCATACCAGTCATCGAGCTCCTCCGGGCCACCGGAAGGGTCTTCCAGGGCACCGGAAGCGTCTCCCGGACCGCCGGGGGCGGCAGCGGCAGCTTCGCTCGGCAACGCATTTTGAGCCAGCTCCGTCTGCCGCCGGAACAAATCGTCCGGACCGAGGTCGCCGACGGACTTCATGGCCTCGGCGGGGTCAACAAGCTGCTCGAGAGCCTCACCAAGACTCTCCGCCATGATGGTGTCGACCTGGCGAACCCCCTCGATCAGACCGGCCAGGTCAAACGTGCCCTCCCCGACCTGCGCCAGGTAGGTTCCGCACAGGCACTCGAGAAACTGATACGAATAACCGTAGTTGCCCGAGCGCAGTAAGGTGTCGACCTCGTCCATCATTCCTCCTCGCAGTAGCGCCGCCAGTCTAGATAGCGCCGACACTCGCCTGTTTGTCCCCGAAGGCATGCCGGCGGGAACCCTTTCCTGCACGTCCGCACCCGGGGGCGGACAGTGGACCAACGAAGTTCGCGGGCTTCGGCGAGGTCGGCTCGGCATCGGCAAGACCCCGGCGGGGAGGCGGTCCGGGGACTTCGCAGGTGCCGATGTGGAGCTGCCACTTGGTGGCGTGCGGCGTATTCAGCAGGCGTTGCGCGGATGGCCTCGCCGCGCCCCTTGGCCCAGAGACACGATCGGGTGACGAGCCGCCGCCGCGGTTCCCGCGGGTAGGAATGTGTCGCTAGCGTCTACGGCCAACCCCTCTTGTGTGAGCTGGCGTCCGCTTCCGGACCGCCGGGGGAACGAAAGGGAAGATCGTTCTGCGATTCGCGCGGGGAACCACGACGGCCGTAGCGGGCGTTCGATCGCGACGCACGGCAGCGAAGACAACGGCAGCCGGAGATCCGATGCGCGCACTGACCATCCCGGCCATCGTCCTGGCGATGGCCGGTGGGCTGCTGTTCGCGGCGGCCCCGGCCCTGGCGGACACGACAGCGGTGCAGACCGTCCAGGTCGACCTGGGTGATCTGGACAAGCCAGGCAACGGCACGTTCCAGCAGTTCGACCCGTCATTGGGCACGCTGGCGTCGATGACGATCACGGCGGACGTGACGATGACGTTCGAGGTCTGCATGACCAACCGCAGTCCGGAGGCCTCAACGATCGATGCCGGCGTAGTCGGCGGCAAAGCCCCGATCACGTTCGCGGGGAACATCGTCGCCGACGCCACCGGGGCGATGGACGTGCCGGCGACGACCCTGGCGGCCACCAGCGGCGTCGACTCCTGCACGACGTGGCGGCAAACGGGGGTCAAGCCGACGGCTCCGGACAGCTTCTACATCACGGAGGACGACCAATGGCCGTTCAGCCGGGCGGTCAGCGACCCGTCGATCCTGTCGATGTACACCGGGACGGGCACTGTGCCGGTCAGCTGGGAGGCCAGCTCGGCTTCTACTCTCGGTCAGCCCTCGGAATGGACGATCATCTTCCAGGCCCACGGGGCCGGGAGGGCGACGATCCAGTACACTTACGATGTGGCGCCGACCAGCTCGGCGCCGACCGAGACCAGGTCGCAGCCCGTGCCGACCGGCGCCACTCCGGTCAGCACGAGGGCGGGAGCAGCAGCTGCGAGTAGCGGGGACCTGGCCAACACAGGCGCGCCCGCTGCGCAGCTCGCGGGGGTGGCCGTAGCATTGTTCCTGGGCGGGAGTGCGATGGTCTTTGCCGGAGTCCGCCGCCGTTCCAACCGCCGGGTCCGGTGACCGTGCTTGGATCACGCGGGGCCGCTCCGCATCGCCGCAGCGCACGCGGTTCTCGGTCCGAGACGCGTCACGGCCGACCTCGAGGTGAAGATCACCTAGTACTTGCAACGGCAGTTCGATGAGTGGGCAGCCGCGGCGTTTGTGGTGGCTGAGGCGGGCTTGGTGTGCAGCCAGATCTCCGGTAGCGTAATCGAGTCCGGCTTCGTTCTTGGCCTGCTGGAAGCAATCCCAGGGCAGACGTCCCGCGGGTGACCTTCGGGTGAAAAACCGGATTGGCCACCCCGGTCCGCGCGGCGGACAATGCGCGGCATGGTGATCTCAGGGGACAAGGGGCTCAGCCCGGCTGCGCGCAGCCAGCTGGAGAAGGAAATCGCGAACTTGCGCGCACAGCGGGAGGCCCTCGCGCCGCAACCCGGCGAGCAGGAGCGCACCGGCGACGCGGCGGACCAGGCGGACGTGATCGACCGCGCCGAAGCGGCCGCCCGGCTCGACCGCCAGATCGCCGACCTGGCCGCGAAGATGGAACACGGCGGCTACGGCAACGCCCAGCTCCCGGACGGCACCACGGTGACCCTCCGCTTCTCGGACGGCGACGAAGAGACCTTCCAGGTCGTCACGGTCCCCGGCGAGGACGCCGACGCGATCACCTCGGACAGCCCCCTCGGCCTGGCCCTGGTAGGCGCCAAATCCGGCGACGAGATCACCTACCGAACCCCCCGCGGCGACGCCAAGGCAACGGTCGTGAAACTGATCCCGCCGAAGTAAACTTGACCCGACCGGGTGGTATCGCCAAACAATTTCCGCCGCCGGCCTGTCTTCGAGGGCAGGGGCCATCAACCTTGTCGAGCCGCCTGGGGGAATCGAACCCCCTCCTATTCATTACGAGAACTGCCTACAGTGCGCACCTGGCTATCTGCCAGACACTTTACGAGCAAGGTCGTGGACCGGATGCGGCTCTGACCACTCCGAAGGAGCCCAGTTCGGTCGACATCGCGGCGATCTGGGTGGACCGAGCAGATCCCACGCGCTTCGTCCTGGCCGCCCAGGTCTTCGGGCCGGTCCTTCTCTCGTTGATCCGCACGGGCGAAGCCGTTCCCCGAGCGAGCGTTCAGCGATGCACCAGACGATCCGGGCGACGGCCTCGTTGTGGAGGCATGCCGGTGCGACTTCCGGGGCGCGAGGGGCGTCGATCGGTGGTTGGGGTGGGGTTCAGAGGGTGAGGGTGATGTAGGCCGTTCGGGTGGCGGGGTTTGCGCAGAGCCATGCGGAGCTGTCCACGCTGTGGCCGTCGGCGGTTACGCCGGTCAGGTCGAGTTGCCAGAACGTTTCGCCGGATTCGGTGGTGCTGGGATCGGAACGGATCGTGAATACAGCGCGGTCGGGTGTTCCAGTGGCATCGGCCGGCAGGGTGATCGTCACGTCCCGGATGAAGTCCGTTTCGCCGGACCGGTAGAACAGACTCCTCCGCGCGTCGGAATCGGGCGCGCTGTCGCGATAGGCGTCGATGACGTAGTTGACGGCGTCTTCCGCGCTCACGGGTTCCGGCGCCGGCTGCATGGAGGGCGAGGGCTGCGGGTCAGGGGTATCGGTGACCGGCTGCCACGTGGTGCCGTCCCACCAGTATTTGCCGTCGTCCGACCGGAGGCCGAATTCGGCGGCGACGAAGATCTTCAGGGGTTTCAGCTCAGGGGTATCGCCCGGGCGACTGCGAAGTGTTCCTCGGCACGTCGGACACTGGGGAAATGCTCTCGGGTCGTTCGGGTTGTATTGGACAAGGGCATTCGACGGGTAGGCCCACGCCGCGAGGCAGGCCCAGTGGAAGTAGTGCGGGCAGCCGCCCGCCGGCTGCGCGACCTCGTCGACAGTGAAGACTTCCTGGCAGATGGCGCACGTGGCGACCTGGGCCTGGCCGGCACGGATGGCGCCGCCGGCGGTGAGGGTTACGCTGACGCCGGAAGGCAGATCATCGTATGCGGGAGCTTCCCCCAGCGGGTACGTCTGAGATACTTGCGCCGGCGAACTCGTCGGATTGGAGAACCAGGCCCGGTACTCAGCCTCAGTAACCCAGTTCAGGCCGGCCGCGTTGGGGTCCTCTGGCCTGACGTTGCTGTGGAGAAACCGCCAATCCATCGTTGCCCCGTCAAGCGCCCTCCACCACCCAGGTCCGTGTCGCTCCACGCGCTCCGGGTCGAAGCGACCCCTGGCAGCCAGGAAACCATCCCAGTCAAGCCAGTTCAGGTCGGCTGCGTTGGGGTCCTCAGGCCTGGTATCACCGCGGAGATACCACGGCCGGCCGGTACCCCCGTGATCCGCCCGCCACCACCCGGCTCCGTGTCGCTCCACGCGCGCCGGGTCGAAGCGGCCCGAGGCGGCCACGAACTCATCCGGAGTGATCCAGTTCAGGTCGGCCGCGTTGGGGTCCTCCGGCCTGGCATCGCTGTGGAGAAACCGCCACTCGCCCGTACTCTCGTCGATGACCCGCCACCACCCGGCTCTGGGCTGCTCCACGCGCGCCGGGTCGAAGCGACCCCAGGCAGCCACGAACTCATCCCAAGTGATCCAGTTCAGGCCGGCCGCGTTGGGGTCCTCCGGCCTGCCATCGCGGTGGAGAAACCACGGCCGGTTCGTACTCTCGTCAATCGCCCGCCACCACCCGGCTCTGTGCCACCGCACGCCCTCCGGCTCGAAGAAGCGGCCCCTGGCGACCACGAACTCATCTCGGCCAAGCCAATTCAGGCCGGCTGTGTTGGGGTCATCAGGCCTGGCATCGCTGCGGAGATACCGCCACTCGCGCGTAGCGGCGTCGCGCGCCCTCCACCACCCCGGTCCCTGCCGTCGCACGGACTCCGGGGCGAGCCACCTGGCGACAATAGGCTCGTTGGCGAGTTCGGCGACGGCTATCATGCGTTGGTCCGCTGACTGGTATGTCTCCGTCAGGTAGTCGAGCAAGGCAGTCAGTCCGTAGCGGCCATCGCGACTGTGCCGAGTTTCGTCCAGCGATCGCTCACGCTGCGCCCACTCCGTGAATTCCTGCCAGCTCATCGATTCCCACGACGCCCTCGTCGCGTTCAGCTGTCCGAGCAGGTCACTCCGCACCTCGTCCGGCCGTAATGGCATCACATCTCCGGCATCCGCGTACCCGACTTTGGATAACGCACATAGCTTAGAGCGCCGCACGCGACAGCGAGTCCGGCTTGCACCGGCAAGGTCTCGAAATGCACGTGTCACTTCCTGCTCGAATGCACTGGCGGGCAATTCGAAGTGCACTCGCCCATCAGCGGCACGTTCGCCGCCTGAAGTTCCTCCGGCGAGTGGACATCGGGCTAACTGGACCGAGGGTCGATCTTGACGGCGCCGATGTTGCTTGTCGTCGACAATCGCACACGGGAAATTGTTGGATTGCGGTCGACGTTGCCGATGACTCGTGCGATGCTCGTGCAAGCCAACGACCTTCGCCGGTTCGGCATGGGAGCGACAGCCCTGCGGCGCTGAGCTGCGCTATGGCGCGCTGAGCCGTCCCGAACGACACCCCGTATCGCTTCGCCAGATCGGCGACCGTAGGGGAGCTGCTGGCCAGGCGCGAGCACGCCGGACACGATCAGGCCCCCTGAAGATCCTTCGCGATCCGCTTGTACAGACTTTCATCCTCGGACGCGGCAACCGGCGCGACCGGGTCGAGCTTGCCTTCCGAGCTGAGCGCGACGGGCAGATCAGGCAGCCGCCCGGCGAGGGGGCCGGGCCGCCCGGATCAATATGACGGGGGCAGTGTGCGTCGCGGTCGTGGCGCTGCTCGTTCCCCGCGTCGCGCACGGTGCGCGGTCGTTACCGCCCCGGAGTCAGCGGCTCCGGCGATACCTGCGGGGCTGACCGACGACAACGAGTTCGAGACCGAGCGACGCGATCAGGGCTCCGACGCCGGCGAGGCCCACGGGTTGTCGACGCCGGTGTTGGCGAGCGCGGTGCTGTCCGGGCCTGGCTTGGCCGGTGGCGGCTTGCAGGGTTGGATACGGGCGGCGCCGGGGTCGTGCTGCTGGGCGGGGCGGCCGGTGTCCAGTGCGCATATAGGGTCAGGTTGCTGGTGACGGGCGTGGCGAACCGACAGGGGCGTCGCGGATCACCGCTGAGCTCCGTGACCAGGGCGAGTAGCCTCGGCGAAGACCGTCGCCAAGATCATGGCCTCGATCGGGCTGGAGGCCGGCGGGTCATTCCGGATCCGCGGCTCGGCCCGGTTCCCGGCCCGTGGTCAGCGGACCGGCGGTCGGCGCGCGGTATTCGCCGATCCACTCGTCCTTCCACGCGTTGTCGTACTGCCGGTCGTTGCACGTCGGGTGATAGACCGCGCACAGTTCCTGCACGATCTGTTCCCGGTGCGACGGCAAGCCACCGGGGACTTCGTAGGTGCCGATGTAGAGCCGCCACTTGGTGCCCGCGCGGCGCACCCAGCACGCACTGCGTGGATGGCGGAACGGGAACCCGTCGGCCGAGAGGTCCGCAGAGTGTCCGACGTAGATGACGGCGTACCGGCCGGGCTGCGCGGTTGCGTCGGGTCGGTACATGATCGCGTACACCGCTGCTTTTGCGGGTGCTGTCCAGCCGGCCAGCACCCGTGGCCCTTCGAACGGGTATCCGGCCAGTGAGCCGAGCCGGATCACGCGAAGTCTTCCGGTTCGTCGTCCTCGCTGGTCGTGGTCACGCTGCTGATGGGCCACGGCGGCAGGGCGGCGGTGCGGGCGGCGAGGGCGAACGCGTCGCGGGCGCGTTGTTCGGCGTCGTCGCGGGTGTCCGCTTCGATGAGCAGCTGGGCGCCGTAGCTGCTGGTGCCGATGCCGGTCGCGATGCCGCTCCACGCGGCGACCGCGTCGGCCAGCTCGACCACTTCTTCGCGTGAGAGCATCCGATCACCGTCGGCCACGACGGCCACGCTCCACTTCACCGCGTCCCACCTTCCGTTCTCACCGCAGACCGGGCAGCACGGCCGCGAATTCTTCCAGGCTCCGCAGGTCCTGCGCGGACAGCAACCGGTCGACGTACGGCTCGGCGACCATCATGCCGAGTGTGTTCGGCCGGAACCCGTCGTCCCGGCCGCCCGGTTTGTGCGGGTTCAGCCACACGATGCGGTGGCTCAGCCGGCTCAGCCGGGCCATGGCCTCGGCGAGCACGGCCGGGTCGCCGCGATCGAGCCCGTCCGAGCAGATGACGACGATGCCGCCCCGGCTCAGGCCGCGCCGGGCCCAAGTTCGCACGAAGGTGTGCAGCGACTCCCCGATCCGGGTGCCGCCGTCCCAGTCGGCGACCGCGCCGGCCGCCCGGTCGAGTGCTTCGTCCGGCTTGCGGTGGCGTAGTTCCCGGGTGATCCGGGTCAGCCGGGTGCCGAAGCAGAACACCTCCACGCGGTCTGCCGCCCGGCCTGTCGAATAGGCGAACTGGAGCAGGTTGCGGGAGTAGTCCGCCATCGAGCCGGAGACGTCGAGGAGCAGGATCAGCGGCCGCGGCCGCAGCCGGCGGGCGCGGCGCGGCAGCCGGGGTGGGTCGCCGAGGGTGCGCAGCGTTTCCCGGACCGTCCGCCGCAGGTCGGGACGGCGGCCCTTCGGGTCGGCGACACTGCGCCGGCTGCGCCGCCGCGGGGGAGCCAGCCGGATCGTGCGCATGATCCGGCGCAACGCCGCCAGTTCGTCGGCGCTGCACGCGCGGAACGCCTTGCCCTTCAACGCGGCCGCGTCGGAGGCGACCAGGCCCAGTTCGGCCTCGCGCTCCTCCTGCTGTTCGCCGGTCCCGGGTTCGGTCTCCGGTACCTGGAGCACGGCCTTGGCTTCGGCGCGGGTGCGCACGCTGAACGGGCGCTTCGGCCCGGGATCCTCGTCGTAGCCGAGGAAGTACCGGCGGAACACCCGGTTGTAGACCGGGATCTGCTCGCGGCGGCTGACGAGGGTGCTCCGGCCCGCCCAGTAGACGTCGAGCAGATCGGACGGCTCCAGTTCGGCCACCGCGGCGCAGTAGGTCAGCACGTCGCCCGGTCCGGCGGGCACCTCTTCGGCGCGCAGTTCCCTGGCGAACTCCACGAGCGTGGCGACGAAGCCGGCGTCCTGCTCAGGCAAGGGAGATGACCTGGTCCAGGTTTTCGCGCACGACCTCGAGGTCCTCGCGATCCTTGACGATTGAGCCGAGCGTGTCCTCGACCGCGCGTCCGTCCACTTCGGTCGCGCCGACGACCTCGAGCGAGCGCACCCAGTCGATCGTCTCGGCGACACCCGGCGGCTTGTTCAGGTCCAGCTCCCGGAGCCGCTGTACGGCCGCGACGACTTTCGCGGCCAGTGTCTCCGACACCCCGGGCACGCGTGCCAGCACGATTTCGGCTTCGCGCTCGGCGCTGGGGTAGTCGACCCAGTGGTACAGGCAGCGCCGCTTGAGCGCGTCGTGCAGTTCCCGGGTGCGGTTGGACGTGAGCACCACCAGCGGCGGCCGCTCCGCGCGGATCGTGCCGAGTTCGGGGATGGTGATCTGGAAGTCCGAGAGCAGCTCCAGCAGGAACGCCTCGAACTCGTCGTCGGCGCGGTCGACCTCGTCGATCAGCAGGACTGCCTGGTCGCCCGCGCGGACAGCCTCCAGCAGCGGCCGTTCGAGCAGGAACTTCGGGCCGTACAGCCCGTCGACGGCGTCGTCTTCGTCGAGGCCGCTCGTCCCGGACAGCGCGCGGATCTGCAGCATCTGCCGGGCGTAGTCCCACTCGTAGAGCGCCTGACCGGTGTCGATGCCTTCGTAGCACTGCAGCCGGATCAGTCGGCGGCCGAACGCCTGGGCCAGCGCTTTGGCGACCTCGGTCTTGCCGACGCCGACTTCGCCTTCCAGCAGGATGGGCCTGCCGAGCCGGAGGGCCACGAACAGCGCGGTGGCCAGCCCCCGGTCGGCCAGGTAGTCGCCGTCGCGCAGCAGCCCGGTCAGCTCGCCGACGTCGGCGGGGCGGTCCATGCGGGAGTTCTCCTCGGGGGCTGCGCGGTGTCGGAAGCGGACGGGTCAGCGCGGGGCGTCGGCGCCGAGCACCAGATCGCGGATCGAGCCGGCGGAGGTGTCGAGCTTGCCCTCGCGGCGGAGCTTGTCGCGCCAGGCGGTGCCGAGATCGCCACCCGTTTCGGCGAACCCGTCGAAACTGACGTGCTTCATGTTCCGGCACTGCTTCTTCGTGCCGCAGGCCTCGTCGAGTTCGGCGGTGTTGGCGCCCTCCGCCGACCAGACGGCGCGCAGCACCTCGGCCGCGTTGTCCTGGGTGCGGGTCATGATCGCCTCTCTTCGTGGTCGTTCAAGACTTTCGCAGCCTTCGACTGTAGGCCGGGATCGCTGGGATGGCGACGGCTGATTAAGGGTTTGCTTTAGCCGTTGGCCTCGCCCCGGCGGCGCGGTAAGAACAGCGGTATGACGACGACAGCGCGGCTGCGCGCGTTCGTGGCGGTGGCCGACACCGGTTCGGTGCGCGCCGCGGCGGCGCGGCTGGTGCTCAGTGAATCCGCGGTGTCGGCCGCGCTCGGCGCGCTGGCCAAAGAAGTCGCGGTGCCGCTCGTCGAGCGCGACGGCCGCGGCCTGCGCCTGACCGAGGCGGGCACGACGTTCGCCGAGTACGCCCGCACCATCCTCGGCCTGCACGAGGAAGCGTTGTCGGCCGCGCGCGGCGATCTCGACCCGGCGCGCGGGCACGTCCGGCTCGCGACCGTCACCACCGCCGCCGACCACCTGCTGCCGCTCGCGCTGGCCGGGTTCCGCAAGCACTACCCGGATGTCGGCCTGCAACTGCACGTCGGGACGAGCGAGCACGTCTGGGCGCTGCTCGCCGCGCACCAGGCCGACCTGGTCATCGCCGGCCGGCCGCCGTCCGGACCGCCCGGCACGGTGGTGCGGGCGGTCCGCGACAACGACCTGCTCGTCGTCGCCGCGCCCGAGGTCGCCGCGGACTTCGACCTGGAGCGCGTCACGTGGCTGATGCGGGAAGAGGGCTCGGGCACACGGGCCGCCTGTGCGGCGCTGCTGA
>NZ_JAAGNB010001826.1:0-6137 GCF_010550475.1 Amycolatopsis sp. SID8362 | reverse complement strand
GCGGCCGGGCTGGGCCGCGCCGGTGCCCGTCGAGCCCACGGCCGCCGAGCCGCCGGAGCAGATGTTCCTCGTCTGACGCACACGAAAGCGGCCCCGGAAACTTCCGGGGCCGCTCGCGTCCCGAACCTCAGATGCCGCGGATCCCCTGTTCGGCGGCACGCACCGCGCTCATCAGGTGGTCGTCGGCCCGGACGAGGCCCTGGCTCTGCGCGTTCTGCTGTTCCCAGGCTTCGTTGGCCTTCGCCTGGACGTTGCCCGCGACCTCGTAGTAGCTCGAACCGAACGCGTCGGTCAGCTCGTTCTCGTAGAGGAAGCCGGCGCCGTGGTGGTGGTCGTCGGTGTGTTCGCGGCTCTGCTGCGCGCCCTGCGCCACGGTCCGCGCCGTGCTGTGGATCGAGTCGCTGTTTCCGGTGATGCGGGAGGTCATGGCGATTCCCTTCGTCAGATCCGGTCGGAGATGCCGAAGCCGCCGGCCTGGTAGGTCACGCGGTTGGCTTCCTGGTTGGCCGCGTCGTCGGCGTCCTGGTAGCCGCCGGCGCCGCGGTGCATCGCGTCGGAGGCCGCCACGTACTTCGGGGCCAGGTGGTGGTCGACGACCGTCTGGCGGCCCTGGTCGGCGTCGGCGAACCCGTCGGCCCAGCGGCCGCTGCTCGCGGACCGCAGGTCGACGCCGGCGCTCGTCACGTGCTGGGAGCTGTTCTGCAGATTGGTGGCGGTCTCCGACGACGTCTTCGCCTGCCGCAGCATGGCGTCGACGTCGCCGTCGATTCCCCCTGTCGAACCGAACATCGCGGTTTCCCTCCGGTTGGATTGCGCCTGTCCCGGCCAGGCTAGGTCGGAAAGGGGGCCTCGACGCCGCCCGCGTCTTGTTCCGGTCATCGCGCCCACCGGACGCCGCCGGGCGGGGACGCTCGTGGGGTGGCGACAATCGTGGTTAAGCGGCCGGCGCGCCGGCCCTCGCCGGAGCTGCCCTCCGGTGAGCTGATCCTCCAGGCGCCGCCGGAGATCCCGGCGCCGCCCGCGCGGCAGTGGGCGCAGCTGCTGATGGTGCTCCCGATGGTGGGCACGACCGGCGCGATGATGCTGATGTTCTCCGGTTCGGCGGGCGGGGCCGTCCGCTACGCCGTTTTCGGGCTGATGGGCGTCGGCATGCTCGGCATGGTCGTGATGGGGCTCCTCCAGGGCGGCGGCCCGAGCCGGCGGGAGATGGGGTACGCGCGCCGCAAGTACCTGCGGCACCTCGCCCAGCACCGGCTGCGGCTGCGCCGCTCGGTGCGCCGCCAGCGCGAGGCGATGGAGTACCTGCACCCGGACCCGGCGTCGCTGTGGTCGCTGGCCGCGAGCTACCGGCTGTGGGAGCGGCGCAAGGACGACGCGGACTTCGGCGTCGCCCGGATCGGCCACGGGCCGCAGGGCCCGGCGACGACGCTGGTCGCGCCGGACACCAAGCCGCTCGAGGAGCTGGAACCGTTGTCCGCGCTGGCGTTGCGCCGGTTCATCACCACCTACAGCACCGTCGACCGGCTGCCGCTCGCCATCGCCGTCACCGGGTTCAGCCGCATCCACCTGCGCGGCGACCGCGAGGCCGCGCTCGGCCTGCTGCGCGCGCTGCTGGCCCAGCTCGCCACCCTGCAGTCGCCGGACGACCTGCGGATCGCCGTCTGCCTCGCCGACGACCGCCGCCGTGACTGGGAGTGGGTCAAGTGGCTGCCGCACGCGCTGCACCCCGAGCGCGCCGACGCACTCGGCCCGCTTCGCCTGGTGGCGCCCACGATCCCCGCGCTGGAGTCGGTGCTCGAAGAGGAACTGGCCAAGCGGCCCCGCTTCGACCCGGAGTCCGACGGCCGGGTGCCCGGCCCGCACCTGGTCGTCGTCCTCGACGGCGGTTCGGTCGCCGGCTCCGACCACCTGATGACCGGCGGCGGCGTCGAAGGCGTGACCGTCGTGGACCTGACGACCATGCCGCCGCGGGCGCTGGACCGGACCACCGTGGTGCTGGCGGTGGACGCCGTCGGCGACCTGGTCAGCGAGACGATCGACGGCGAGGCCCCGCTCGGCCGCGCGGACGCGCTGGGCCCGCACGCGGCGGAAGGGCTCGCCCGGCAGCTCGCGCCGTTGCGGCTGACCGTGGGCCGGGGCGGCGACGCGCCGATGACCGCTGAGCTGGGCCTGGCCGAGCTGCTGGGGCTCGGCGACCCGTACGCGTTCGACCCGGCCGACACCTGGGTGCCCCGGCCGAACCGCGACCGGCTGCGCGTCCAGTTCGGCATCCAGGCCGACGGGACGCCGATCGAGCTGGACCTCAAGGAGTCCGCCCAGGACGGCATGGGCCCGCACGGCCTGCTGATCGGCGCCACCGGGTCCGGCAAGTCGGAGCTGCTGCGCACCCTCGTGCTGGCGCTGGCGGTCACGCACCCGCCGAACTCGCTGAACTTCGCGCTGGTCGACTTCAAGGGCGGCGCGACCTTCGCCCGGCTGGACGCGCTGCCGCACACCAGCGCCGTGATCACGAACCTGGCCGACGAGCTGCACCTGGTCGACCGGATGACCGACGCGATCAACGGCGAGCTCATCCGCCGTCAGGAGCTGCTGCGCGCGGCGGGCAACTTCGCTTCCCTGCGGGACTACGAAAAAGCCCGCGTCGCCGGTGCCCCGCTGCCCGAAGTGCCGACGCTGCTGGTGATCTGCGACGAGTTCTCCGAGCTGCTGTCGGCCAAGCCCGACTTCATCGACATGTTCGTCCAGATAGGACGCGTCGGGCGCTCGCTCGGCGTGCACCTGCTGCTCGCCTCGCAGCGGCTCGACGAGGGCAGGCTGCGCGGCCTGGAAAGCCACCTGTCCTACCGGGTCGGGCTGCGCACGTTCTCCGAGATGGAAAGCCGCGCGGTGCTCGGCCACCCGGAGGCGTTCCGGCTGCCGCGCGCGCCGGGGCACGGGTTCCTGAAGGTCGGCACCGACCAGCTCGACCGGTTCCGCTCCGCCTACGTCTCCGGCGTCCACCAGCGGGCCGCGACCGGCGGCGCGCGGCCCGTGACGCCCGCGGACCAGCTGACGCTGCGGGAGTACACGACCGCCTACGTCGCCGGCGAGCTGGACACCGGCGAGGCCGAACCCGAACCCGCCGACGAGCCCACCACCGGCGAAACCCTGCTGGACATCCTGGTCGACCGGCTGACCGGCCAGGGCACGCCGGCGCACCAGGTGTGGCTGCCCCCGCTCTCGGAATCGCCCACCCTGGACCGGTTGCTCCCCGCACTGGCCGTCGACCGGCAGCGTGGGCTGACCGCCGGCGCACCCGGGGCGTTGCGGCCGGTGCTGGGGATCGTGGACCGGCCGTTCGAGCAGCGGCGGGACCCGCTCGTCCTCGACCTCTCCGGCGCCGCCGGGCACGTGCTGGTGCTCGGGGCTCCGCAGGCGGGCAAGAGCACGGCGCTGCGCACGCTGATCACCAGCCTCGCGCTCACCCACACCCCGCGCGAAGCGCAGTTCTACTGCCTGGACTTCGGCGGCGGCACGCTGGCGTCGATCGCCGGGCTGCCGCACGTGTCGGGCGTGTCCGGCCGGTTGGACACCGGGGCCGTGCGGCGGACGGTCGCCGAGGTCGCGGACATCCTGGCCCGGCGGGAGCGCCTCTTCGCCGAGCACCGGATCGACGGCATCGCCACCTACCGCAGGCTGCGTGCGGAAGGCCGGTTCGCCGAGCTGCCGCACGGCGACGTCTTCCTCGTGATCGACGGCTGGCAGACCCTGCGCACCGACTTCGCCGAGCTCGAGGAGACGGTCGGCGACCTCACCGCCCGCGGCCTGTCCTACGGCGTCCACGTCGTGGCGAGCTGCGCCCGCGCGTTCGACCTGCGGATGAACATCCGGGACCTGTTCGCCAGCAGGCTGGAGCTGAAGATCGGCGACCCGATCGACTCGATCATCGACCGGCGGGCCGCGATGAGCGTGCCCGCCGACGCGCCCGGCAGCGGGGTGTCACCGACCGGGCACCAGATGCTGGTGGCCCTGCCCCGCATCGACGGGGTTTCGTCGGCCGGCGACCTGGCCGACGGCACCGGCGCGCTCGTCGAGGCGGTCCGGACGGCGTGGCCCGGCGAGCCGGCCCCTTCGGTCCGGCTGCTGCCGACGCAGCTCCCCTACGCGGACCTGCCCGCCGAAGACGAGCTCACCGGCGAGGGCGCCGGGCTCGCCGTCGGCATCCACGAGCACGACCTTTCCCCGCTGCGCCTGGACTTCGCCGCCGACCCGCACTTCTTCCTGCTGGCCGACGCCCAGAGCGGCAAGACGGCCTTCCTGCGCGCGCTGGCCAAGCGGATCCAGGGCGCGTACCGGCCCGGCGAAGCCCGGGTCATCGTGGTCGACCACCGCCGCGGCCTGCTCGGCGAAGTCGCCGACGAGTACCTGCTCGGCTTCGGCGTCAACGACGAGCACAGCGGCGGCCTGCTCGCCGAAACGGCCGAGGCGCTGACCAAGCGGCTGCCCGGCCCGGACGTCACGCCCGAGCAGCTGCGGGCCCGGAACTGGTGGCAGGGCCCGGAAATCTTCGTGCTGGTCGACGACTACGACATGGTGGCCACGCACCGGGACCACCCGCTGATGGCGTTGCTGCCACTGGTCGCGCAGGCCTCGGACATCGGCCTGCACGTGGTGCTCGCCCGCCGGACCGGCGGCGCCGGGCGCGGGCTGTTCGAGCCGTTCCTCGGCCGGCTGCGCGAAGTCGGCACGCCGGGCCTGATGATGTCCGGCGACCGCGACGAGGGCCCGCTGCTGGGCGGCATGCGCGCCCAGGTGCTGCCGCCCGGCCGCGGCTGGCTGGTCGACCGCCGCGGTGGCAAGGGCCTCGTCCAGCTCGCCTGGCACCCCCCGACGACGTGAGATCAGGAGTGAACCGTGAGTGGTGACATCGACGGCGACACCGACGCGATGCGGGAGTTTTCCCGGAACCTGCTGGGCAGCCTCGAAGTGGACCCGGTCAGCCCGGCGGCCCGGCGCAAGGACGCGGTCCCGTGCGCGGGCGGCCTTGGCGCGCCCTGGTGCGAAGACCTGACGCACGAGGACAACGCGAGCACGACCGCCCTGCACCAGTTCATCGCGCAGGTGGAGCAGGGGTTCGCGCTCTACAGCTCGTTCGTGCGGCGGACCGCCGCGGACTACGTGCGCGCCGATGAGCAGGCCCGCAACGAGTTCCTCGCCGCGCTCGACTCCGACCACGGCGGCCCGCCGGCGACCGACTCCCGGCTCGAACGGTAAGGAGAACTGACGTGGGTGACCCGATCGGGGTCTGCGTCGACGACGCGTTCATCGAAGAGACGTACCGGCAGCTCACCGCCGAGCGCGACCAGCACATCCCCAAGCTGCTGGCCGCGCGTCAGATGTGGAGCGACGCGCGGGGCTGGATCCAGCGGCAGGCGAGCCTCCTGCTCACCCAGGCGACGCACCTGACCGACACCGACCGCTGGCCGGACGCGGCGGGACAGGCGTTCCTGCGGCGGGCGTTGCGCGACGTCGCCGTGATGCACTCCTGGGTCGACCGGTCCGGGATCACGAGTTCCATGCTGTCGCAAGGGATTCCCGCGATGTCGCCGGGCGGGGTGCCGTCCTCGCAGGTGTTCGACGGCCTCGACGCGCTGGTGGCCGGGATCCGGAGCGCGCAGTCCGTGGTGGAGGGGCTGCACCGGCAGTACCAGTCGATGTCCGAAAAGGACCGGGCGAAGCACCTGGACGAGATCTACGGGAAGGTCGTCGAGCAGCTGGACGGCCTGCGGCCGAAGTACCAGGCCGCGAGCGTCGCGCTGAAGAACGCGCCGGGCTCGGCGTGGGTGGGGCCGCGGGGTGCCTCGCCGAGCGCGAGCGGGCCCTCCCCCAGTGCCGGACCGGCACCGTCCTCGCCGGGAACCGCCGCACCGACGTCGCCGTCGCCGAGTCCGGCGCCCGCGTCACCGTCCACTCCGGACGAACCGGCCACGACGGATCCCGTCCAGGAGGCGCTGGCCGAGGCGCCGAACGCGCTGGACGCGGCAAGCCAGGCGCTGCAAGGGCTTCAGCAGCTCGTGGGCGGCTCGCCGAGCCCCACGGACCTCGGTTCCCTGACACCCGCCGAAGTCGCGGACCGGCTCGGCACCCTCGGCGACGGG
>NZ_JAAGNB010001768.1:0-8805 GCF_010550475.1 Amycolatopsis sp. SID8362 | reverse complement strand
CACGGGCAGGCAGCCCGAGCCGGGCGCGAGGCACTGCGCGGCGAACAGGTCGAGCGCGATCGCCGCGAGCTGGCCCATCAGCAGCATGGTCAGCAGCAGGGCGCCGACGCGCAGCAGGCCGCGGCACACGGCGCCCAGGACGCGCGGGAGGCGGCGGTCGGGCGGGATCGGTGGGAGCATCCAGAAAGCGACGTTGGCCAGCGAAAACGGGAACAGCAGCGCCCAGGTGGCCTTGGCGGCGCCGCCGGACGTCATGCCGTGCCACAGGTAGCCTTCGAGGGTCCGCGGGATCGTCCGGCCGAGTGCCGGCAGCACGGGCCCGGGCGCGGGCCGGCGCAGCCGGTCGGCCGGGCGGATCACCCGGCCCAGCCCGTCGCCGGCGACGTCGACGGTCGAGACCGCGTCGAGCAGGGTTTCCCCGCTGGTGCCCACGAGGCCGGCGACGCGGATTTCGACGACTCGGGTGTCCGGGCCGGGCATCGGCACGGTAAGGGTCTCCTAACCGCTCTAGGGAAGGTCGAGCGGACAACGGTAGTGTTCCGGTGTCATCGAGTCTTGGAGGAATCGCCACTATGCCCCCCGAAAGCGTTGCGAAGCGGCACGAGACCCGCAACGGCATCGAATTCGCCGTCGCCGACCTCGATGCCGCCGAGTTCGGCCGCAAGGAGATCCGCCTCGCCGAGCACGAGATGCCGGGGCTGATGGCGCTCCGGCGGGAATACGCCGAGGTCTACCCGCTGCGCGGGGCGCGCGTGTCGGGCTCGCTGCACATGACGGTGCAGACCGCGGTGCTGATCGAGACGCTGGTCGCGCTGGGTGCCGAGGTGCGCTGGGCCTCCTGCAACATCTTCTCGACCCAGGACCACGCGGCCGCCGCGATCGTCGTCGGCCCGCACGGCACGCCCGAGGAGCCCAAGGGCGTTCCGGTTTTCGCGTGGAAGGGCGAGTCGCTCGAGGAGTACTGGTGGTGCACCGAGCGGATGCTCACCTGGGACGGCGAGGGTCCCAACATGATCCTCGACGACGGCGGCGACGCCACGATGCTGGTACACAAGGGCACCGAGTACGAGAAGTCCGGCGTCGTGCCGACCCCGGACGAGAACACCTCGGACGAGTTCCGCGTGTTCCTGGAGCTGCTGCGCGCCTCGGTGGCGTCGGACAAGGACAAGTGGACCAAGATCGGTGAAGGCGTCCGCGGCGTCACCGAGGAGACCACGACCGGCGTCCTGCGGCTGTACCAGCTCGCGGCGGCCGGCGAGCTGCTGTTCCCGGCGATCAACGTCAACGACGCCGTGACGAAGTCGAAGTTCGACAACCGCTACGGCATCCGCCACTCCCTGATCGACGGCATCAACCGCGGCACCGACGTCCTGATCGGCGGCAAGGTCGCGGTCGTCTGCGGCTACGGCGACGTCGGCAAGGGCGCGGCCGAGTCCCTGCGCGGCCAGGGCGCCCGCGTGATCGTGACGGAGATCGACCCGATCTGCGCCCTCCAGGCGGCGATGGACGGCTACCAGGTCCGCACGCTGGAGAACGCGCTCCCCGAGGCCGACATCGTCATCACGACGACCGGCAACAAGGACGTCGTGCTGGTCGAGCACATGGCGAAGATGAAGCACCAGGCGATCCTGGGCAACATCGGCCACTTCGACAACGAGCTCGACATGGCGGGCCTGGCGCGCTACCCGGGCATCCGGAAGATCAACATCAAGCCCCAGGTCGACGAGTGGATCTTCCCGAACGGCAACACGATCATCGTGCTGTCCGAGGGCCGGCTCCTGAACCTGGGCAACGCGACCGGGCACCCGTCGTTCGTGATGTCGAACAGCTTCTCCAACCAGGTGATCGCGCAGATCGAGCTGTTCACCAAGCACGAGGAGTACGACAACGAGGTGTTCCGGCTGCCGAAGAAGCTCGACGAGAAGGTCGCGAAGATCCACCTCGACGCGCTGGGCGGTGAGCTGACGAAGCTGACCAAGGAGCAGGCGGAGTACATCGACGTGGATGTCGAAGGGCCGTTCAAGCCGGAGCACTACCGGTACTGAGGTTTCCGCGTTTTCGCTGGTGAGGGCCGCCCCGAAAGTGTTCGGGGCGGCCCCTCCGTTCCTCGCTCGGGACAGCCGAAGAAGCAGGTGTGAACGATGATGCTGCCGAACGACGAAACCGCCTCCTCCCGCGGCTGGGGAACCGCCGTCAGCGAGGCGCTGGACTGGACCCGGGGTGAATGGTGAGCGTCAACCTCTTCGCCGGCATCGCCGTCCGCGACTACCCCGCCGCGCTCGCCTGGTACGAACGGCTCTTCGGCTCCCCGCCGACCTACGTCGTCAGTGACACCGAAGCCCTCTGGGAAGTCACCCCGCACGGCTCGGTCGTCGTCGAACTGCGGCCCGATCGGGCCGGCCACGCCTTCCACACCCTTTTCGTCGACGACCTCGACGAGCGCATCTCCGCGATCTCCGCCCGCGGCATCGAACCCGCCGACCTCGAAACGTACGACAACGGCGTCCGCAAGTTCCTCTTCCACGACCCCGAAGGAAACGAACTCGGCATCGGCGGCGGACCCGCGTAACCTCGAACACGTTCTTGGCTTCACGAACCTCACGGCCCGGTAGGTAGTCCGGGCGGCCGATACAGGCTCGTTGTCCCGCAAGGGAAACCGGTGGCGCCAGGCTGATCCGTCACGCCTGGAGGTTTCCCGATGAGCGGGGTGTTCACGCTGTACCACGACGGCCGGTTCTGGGTCGGTGTCTACGAAATCCACGAGGACGGCCTGGTCCGGGCCGCGCGGCACGTCTTCGGCGCCGAGCCGAACAACGCCGAGCTGGCGGCCTTCGCGGCCGGGCGCGACTTCGTGCGGCTCGCCGACGAAGCCCGTGAAGCGCCGCCGGTTCCGGCGCACAAGCGGGCGAAGCGGAGCTACGACGACGAGGGCATCGGCACCGCCGCCCAGCGCGCGTTGAAGCACGCCGTCACCGAGCGGGCGACCGAAAACAAGGCGGCCCGCAAACGCCGTGCCGCCGCCGAAGCCGCCCGCCGCCGTGCCCTCGCCAAAGCCAAGTCACGCGCCAGGCACCGCGGCCGGTGAGCGTCACTTTCACGTGAAAGCGACGCTAGTTCCACTCCACCGCGACGCCGGCCAGCCCCGGCCCGGCGTCGCTGAAGAACGCGCTGCTCACCCCGCCCATGTCGCACGCCAGCTCCTCCGCCACCACCGGCAGGGCGTCGTCGCGCGCGCGGACCTGGCGGGTGCAGCGGGCCGGCAACGCGTTGCGGTCGAACCGCAGCTGGACCAGGTAGCTCGCGCACCGGTCGCGCAGCATCCGGTAGTAGCCCGGCGACGCCGACCCGGAGTCGTCGCGGACCTCGAAGCAGAACACGTGGATGTCGCCCTCGGCGAGCTTGCGGTCGAACAGCAGCTCGGTCGCCATCGTGTCGGCGTCCGGGTTGCGGCGCATCCGCCCGACGCGGCAGCCCTCGTCGGTGATCAGCTCGACGTCGTCGATGCGACAGCCCGGGTCGCCGTTGTACACCGTCAGGTACCGGTCCGGGCCGTGCCGCCGCGCCCGCGTCACCAAGCGCGTGCGCAGGCTGACCTGGCGGTGTTCCGCGTCGAACGTGATGGTGTCGTGCACCGACAGCAGCTCGAGGTCGGCGTTGTAGTGGTTCGACGACGGGTAGGCGCCGAGCTCGGCGAGCAGGTCCTCCACGATCGACCCCATGTCGCCGGAGCGCAGGTCGTGGAACGACGCCGCCGGCTGGTGGCCGCGCCGGACCAGGCGCGGGCCGATCAGCACCACGAGGGCGTCCGCGGGCAGCTGGAGGACCGATTCCAGGGCCCGGACCGCCGGCAGCGCCTTCGGCACCTCGGGCTGGCGGAGCCCGCGCTGCCAGTAGCTCAGCGTGGACTGTCCGATTTGGACGCCGCGCAGCGCGAGGTGCGCGCGCAGCCGGGCGAGCGACAGGCCGCGGTAGGCGATCGCCAGTCTCAGCGCGTGGTGGAACTCGCCGGTGCGGAGCGCCTCGGTCAGCTCTTTGGGCAGCTCGGCCACCGAAGCCCGGGTCGTGCGGGCGCCATCGATGATCAGTGGGAGGTTCCCGTCTTGTACCACCGCTCGTCCCTTCACCCGACCAGTGTGTGCGCTGGGCGTGAACACCGCGGAACGTTCACGTTAGCAGCGTAGAGTGCCCCGGCCGACCCCCGTTCAGGGTGGTTGGCCACGTAATGGTGACTGTTCCGCGTTCCGGCTGTCCCCCGGAACGGTCCGTTCCTCCGGATGGCGTTCTTGCTCCCGGTGACCACGTTGTTCACCGTTGTGACCACCGCTGGTTCGCCCACGTTCGAGCAGGAGGCCGTCCGTGCTGGTGAAGTCGAGCCAGGTTCACGCCGTACTGGTTCTGAGCCTGATGATGTGCCTGGTCGCGCCGGCCACCGCCGGAGCCGCGCCCGGAGCGCCTTCGACCTACCGCAACCAGATCGTGATGCAGGCGCAGCAGAAGAACCAGTGGTGCTGGGCCGGCGCGGGCAACACCATCGCCGCCTACCACGGGGCCACTTCGACCCAGCAGGAGTTCTGCCGGCTCGCGCACGGCGAGACCGGCCAGGACTGCGCCAACCTCACCGGCACGCTCGCCGACCCGCAGCGCGCCTTCGCCCGGCTCGGGTTCCGCTCGCCGGGCCGCTACCTCGACCGGCCGGTCAGCTACGCGGCGATCCGGACCCAGACCGCGGCCGGCCGTCCGCTCGAGACCCGGGTCGGCTTCCGCTCGGGCGGCGGGCACTCGCACGTCGTCTACGGCTACGACACCGGCGGCGACTGGGTGTTCTGGGGCGACCCGGGACCGGCCAAGCGCTACAACTGGTCGACCTACGGCTTCTACACGCACAACCCGTCGTTCTCCTGGACGCACACGCTCACCGGGATCGCCCGATGAGCAGGCGAGTGGTGGTCCTCGCCGTGCTGACCGGCGCGGCGCTGCTGATGACGGCACCGGTGTCAGGCGCGGCCCAGTCCGCCGGCATCAGCAGCGCCGACGCCGTGGCCGCGCACGCCGCGGCGGCGAGCCTCCAGGACACCCTGGTCCGGTTCTTCGCGCAGGCCCCGGACTCGCACGGGCCGGTCACGGTGCGGGTCGCGCCGGACGCCTACCCCGTCTACGAGCTGTCGGCGGACTTCGTCACGGGGAAACCGGGCGCGGCGCCCGGCGACTTCGCCTACTTCGCCGTCCCCGCCCAGGCCTCCGACGGCCGGACCGCGACGCTCTGGTCGGTGCGCGGCGACGACGGCGCCTGGCAGGTGGGCAACATCGCTTCGGGCGACGTCGAAGGCGCGTACGCCCGGCAGCTGCCCGCGGGCGCTCAGCTCCTGCACGAACCCCAGGTCGACGCCTGGTACGCGGTGCGGGACGGCCGGCTCACCCCGCTGGCCGGCGGGACGGCGGTCACCGTCGCCGACTACCAGCGGACCGTCGGCGCGCGCTACGCGGACAAGCTGCCCGGCTCGGCCTACGCCCGCGACGGCGAGGCCGGCGGCTACGACGCCACGTCCCAGGTGATGCCCCGTGGCGACGGCGGCCCGGCGGCGCCGAGCCACGACACCGGCTGGGTGCCGCTGCTGATCCTCGCCGGCGTGCTCGCGGTCAGCGGTGCCGGCTACGTCTTCCACCTGCGGCGGCAAGCCGCGTAGACGAACCGGCGGGCTCGGCGTCGATCCCCTTCCACCGAGCCCGCCGGTCAACCACCCCGCTACTGTGACGCCGTGGGTCGATTGGTGGTCATCGAAGGGCTCGACGGCGCGGGCAAGCGCACGCTGGCCGACGGGCTGACGGCGGCGCTGGGCGCCAAGGGCGCGAGCGTGGCGTCGCTGGCGTTCCCGCGCTACGGCAAGAGCGTGCACGCCGACCTCGTGCGGGAGGCGCTGCACCGCGGGCACGGCGACCTCGCCGATTCGGTGTACGGCATGGCCGTGCTCTACGCGCTGGACCGCAGCGGCGCCGCGGACGACATCCGCGCGCTGCGCGACACCCACGACGTCGTCCTGCTCGACCGGTACGTCGCTTCCAACGCCGCCTACGCCGCCGCGCGCCTGCGCCAGGACGTGACCGGCGACGTCGTGAAGTGGGTGTACGAGCTGGAAGTCGACCGCTTCGGGCTGCCCCGCCCGGACGCGCACCTGCTGCTGCGGGTGGCGCCCGCGGTGGCGGCCGAGCGCGCCGAACGCCGTGCCGTGACCGAAACCGGCCGGGAGCGCGACGCCTTCGAAACCGACGACGGCCTCCAGCGGCGCTGCGCCGCCGTGTACGACGAGCTGGCCGCGGCCGGCTGGCTCGCGCCGTGGCACGTCCTGGACGGCGTCGCGGGTGTCGACCACGAAGCCCTCGCGACGACGCTGCTAGGCCAGTAGCCGGGCCGGGTCGAACCGCGCGATCGGGTGCGCGGTGGTGCCGTCGACCACGAGATCCGCGAGGACCTCGCCGACCACCGGCGCGAACTTGAAGCCGTGCCCGGAAAAACCGCAGGCGAGCAGCACGCGTTCTTCGCCGGGGTGCCGGGCGAGCACGAAGCTTTCGTCGGCGGTGTCGGTGTACATGCACGTCGCCGCGCGGAGGAACGCGCCGGGCAGTGTCGGCAGGTGCCGCTTCACGACCGTCGCGATCTCGTGGACCTCGTCGCCGGTCACCGCGCGGTCGATGCCGTCGGGGGTGCACACGTGGCCCCCGCTGTGCAGCGCCACCTTGACGCCGTCCGCGGGCGCGTTGTGCGCCGGGAAGCCGTAGAACGTGTAGCCGTCGCCCTCCCAGATGTAGACCGGGTGCCGCTGGAACGGCGCGACGCCGCCCGACGGCGCGAACCAGTACTGCACCTGCCGCCGCACGGTGAAGGCGACACCGAAGCCGCGCAGCAGCTCGCCGGCCCATGCGCCGGGGCACAGCACCAGCCGGTCCGCCGTGTAGTAGTTGTGCGAGGTCCCGACGCGCACCCCGCCTGCCGTGGTGCTCCAGGTGAACACCTTCTCCTCGTGGTGCAGTTCGGCGCCGCGGCGCGCGGCGAGCTGCAGGTGCGCGGCGACGCTGCCTTCGGGCGACACCAGCCCGGCACCCGGTTCGTACAGCGCGACTTCGTCCGGCGACGGCGCCATGGTGGGGAACCGCCGCCGGACCTCCCGCGCGTCGAGGAGTTCGTGCGGGATGCCGAAGGCCTCGGCCGAAGCCAGGCTGCCGGTGATCGTGCGCGAGCCGGCCGTGCCGACCATCAGGCCGCCGCAGCGGGTGAACAGCCGCCGCCCGCTGTCGCGTTCGAGGCCGGCCCAGAGTTCGTGCGCCCGCAGCAGGAGCGGCACGTACTCGGGGCCTTCGAGGTACGCCTGGCGCGTGATGCGCGAACCGCCGTGGCTCGACCCGCGGTTGTGCACCGGCGCGAACTGGTCGATGCCGAGCACCCGCTGCCCGCGCTGCGCCAGCCGGTACGCGGCGGCGCTGCCCATGCCGCCGAGCCCGACGACGATCACGTCGTAGTGCGTCATGGCACCCTTCCGAAGTTGCGTCTTCAGCAACAACGTGCGTGGTGCGCGACGCGGTTGTCAAGCGCGGGCGAACTCCATGACCCAGTTGGACTCCCAGGTCCGCCCGCCGTCGGTGGAGAACTCCTGCTCCCACCGCGGCGTGGACGTCGTCGTGCCGGTCCAGGCGTAGTGCACCTTGATGGGGGTCCCTTCGTGGGTGTCGTCGCCGTAGAAGTCGCCGCGGCCGCCGGAGAACGCGCCCACGACCGGCGGCTGCAGCAGGCCGTCGCGGCTGTTGGCCCAGTACAGCGACCACTCCTCGCGTCCGACGTCGAAGAGCCGGAGGGTGCAGCCGCGGAAACCCAGGGTGGGGAAGGAGATCTCGTCCATGTTGCCGCCGCCGTCGAAGAGCGACCAGCAGGTCGTGGTGCCGGGGAACTCGGTCCAGTCGTCACTGCCGACGAGCACCTTGCCGAGCCGGCGGTTGGTCACGGTCCAGGAGCCGAGGAGGAAGTCGAAGCCGTTCATGACGACGAGCTTCGCGCGGCACCACTGACACCTCCTGTCAGTGGACGCCGGAAAACCCCGCCTAGTTGTGATGTCCGGGGACGTTGTCCCGAGTTGAGGTGATCACTGGCGGCCTGTCGTGCTGACAGGTGAAGGCCTCCGGATGTGAAGTGGAGCTGTCTAGGAACCGCTTCACCCGCCGGAGGCCTTCGTGTCCCACCCTAACGCCACCCTGACCCCGCGCACCCGGCTGCGACTCGCCCGGCTGGTCGTCGAACACGGTTGGACCCACGCTGAAGCGGCCAAGATGTTCATGGTCGCCGCCAAAACGGCCGCGAAATGGGCGCAGCGCTACCGGCTCGAGGGCGCGGCAGGGATGGCTGACCGCAGCAGCCGCCCCCACCACAGCCCGACCCGCACCCCCGAACACCTCATGCGGGCGATCGTGCGGCTGCGATGGCGCCACCGACTCGGCCCGGTCCAGATCGCCGGCCGGCTCAACGTCCCGGCTTCGACCGTGCACGCGGTGCTGGTGCGCTGCCGGATCAACCGGCTGTCCCGCATCGACCGGGTCACCGGCGAACCGCTGCGCCGCTACGAACACGACCATCCCGGCTCGCTGATCCACGTCGATGTCACCAAGTTCGGCAACATCCCCGACGGCGGCGGGCACCGCTACCTCGGCCGGCAGCAAGGCGAGCGCAACAAACGCGCCACGCCAGGCTTGCCCCGCGGCGCGGACTACAAGCCCCGCACCGGCACCGCGTTCGTGCACACCGTCATCGACGACCACTCCCGC
>NZ_JAAGNB010001721.1:0-7539 GCF_010550475.1 Amycolatopsis sp. SID8362 | reverse complement strand
GCCCGGACCCCGCCCAGCGCCTGCGCGGCCGGCAGCAGGAGGCCGTTGTCCGGCCCGACCAGGAGCCCGTCCCCGGCGACCACGACCACGCCGAGCCGCGCCGTGCCCACGCCCGGGTCGACGACCGCGACGTGCACCGACGCGGGCAGGAACGGCGCTGTCTGGGCCAGCGCCATCGCCCCGTGCCGGATGTCCTGAGGGGGTACTTCGTGCGTCACGTCGATCACGCGCACGGCGGGCGCGAGCCGGGCGATCACGCCGTGGCAGGCCGCCACGAAGCCGTCGCGCAGGCCGTAGTCGGTGGTCACCGAGATCCAGTCGTACGCCATGCCAGCATCATCCATGGTGGCGGAGGGTGCGCGTTAGGGTTCAGTCCGTGACACCCCTCCCCACCGTCGCCGCCGGCAAGGTCCGCGACCTCTACGCCGTGGGCGCCGACCACCTGCTGGTCGTCGCCTCCGACCGCATTTCGGCCTTCGAGCGCGTGTTCCCCACCCCGGTCCCGGACAAGGGCCGGGTGCTCACCGCGATGAGCGCGTTCTGGTTCCGCGAGCTCGCCGACGTCCTGCCGAACCACCTGGTGGCCTCGGACGGGCCCCTGGTGCCCGCCGCCTTCCGCGGCCGCGGCCTGCTGGTCGAGCGGCTCGACATGCTGCCGGTCGAGGCGGTCGTCCGCGGGTACCTGACCGGGCGCGGGTACGCGGACTACCGCAGGTCGGGCGCGGTCTGCGGACTCGGGCTGCCGGCCGGGCTGCCCGAATGCGCCCGGCTGCCGGAGCCGATCTTCACGCCGTCCACCAAGGCGCGGCCGGGCGAACCGGACGAGAACATCGACTTCGACACGTTCGCGGCGATCCTCGGCCGCGCGCTCGCCGAGGAGGTCCGCGAGGCGTCGCTGGAGCTGTACCGCCGGGGTGCCGCGCGGGCCGCGGAGCAGGGGCTGCTGCTCGCGGACACGAAGTTCGAGTTCGGCATCGGGGCCACCGGCGGGCTGGTGCTCGCGGACGAGGTGCTGACCCCGGATTCGGCGCGCTACTGGCTCGCCGGCGACCACCGGCCCGGACGGCCGCGGCCGTCGTTCGACAAGCAGCACGTGCGCGACTGGCTGGTCGGCCCGTCCTCCGGCTGGGACTGCGTCTCCGCGCTGCCGCCGCTGCCGCCGGCGGTGGTGACCGCCACGCGCGACCGCTACCTCGAGGCGTACCGCCGCATCACCGGGCTTTCCCTGGCAGACTGGCCGCGTGATCCTGCTGATCTGCGGCAGCCTGCGAGCAGGCTCGGGCAATGCGGCGGTGCTGGGGACCGTCGCGACGCTCACCGCGAGCCAGACGTACACCGGCCTCGGCGATCTGCCGCACTTCAACCCCGATGACGACCGTGACCCGCTGCACCCGGCGGTCGCGTCGCTCAGAGAAGCGATCAAGGCCGCCGACGCGATCCTGATCTGCACCCCGGAGTACGCGGGCGGGCTGCCGGGCTCGTTCAAGAACCTCCTCGACTGGACGGTCGGCGGCGGCGAAATCTACGGCAAGCCGGTGGCGTGGATCAACGCGTCCTCGATCGCGGCGCCGACCGGCGGCCGGGACGCGCACGACTCGCTGCGCAAGGTGCTGACGTACGCGGGCGCGAAGATCGTCGACGAGGCGTGCGCCCGGATCCCGGTCTCGCGCGCCGACGTCGCCGACGGGCAGGTCGCCGACCCCGACCTGCGCGGGCGGATCGCGATGGCCGTGCGGCTGCTGCGCGACGGCGTCTGACCCTTCCGGCAACGGTCGCCCGCCCGTTCTGCGCAGTTCACGGGAGTTTCAGACGCGTGCGTCCCAATGGTGGCGTGGACGCTCGCCTGCTGGTTTCGCTGTCGGGAATCACCCCGCGCACGCTGCACCGGTGCGCCGACCTCGCGGCGGAACTCGACCGCCGGAAAGTGCCGTTGTCCCTGCTGTACGCCGCCCGCACCGGCGAAGGCCCGGTGACGGAGTGGGTGCGCAGCCGCGCCCGCACCGGCGATTCCGTGCTGCTGCACGGCTACGACCACACCGTCACGCCCACCCACCGCACGGTGTACCTGGGCAAGAAGGCGGAGTTCGCGACGCTGCCGGCGCACGAGGCCCGGCTCCGGCTGATCGCGGCGAAGGCGTTGCTGGACACCGCCGGCCTCGACGTCGACGGCTTCGCACCGCCGCGCTGGATCGCGTCCCAGGGCACGCTGCAGGCGCTGGCCGAGCACGGCTTCCGGCTGTGCGCCGACCTCGGCGCGGTGCGCGACCTCGTCACCGGCGAGGTCCGCCGCGCCCGCGTCAATGAGTTCACGAGCCAGTCGCACCGCACGGAGACGGTCCGCTGCTTCGCGCTGGTACTGGCGGCGGCTCGCGCGGCCCGCCGGGGCGGGCTGGTCCGGCTGGGGGTGGAAGCCACGGACCTCACCCGCCCCGGCCTCCGGCAGGCCTTGCTGGACGCCGTCGACGTCGCACTGGAGAACCGCGCGTTCGGCGCGACCTACGGCTCGCTGCGCACGGTGGCGGCCTGAACGACCCGCGGGACATCGCTTCTCACTCTGGAGTTGTCAAACACCGCCGCCCTCCGAGGGGGGACGGACCTCGCCGCGGAACCCGTGCACCGGGTTCGGGTCGAGCAGCACGTCGAGCTGACCGAAGGCCACGTCGACCGCTGGGGCGAGCGCGGGTGCGTCCGCGCCGGCCAACCGGTTGCCCGCCTGGTAGCAGGCCACGGCGATCTGCGCCGCCAGTACCGCGACCTCGCGGGGCGTGCCGCGCTCCAGCAGGATCGCTTCGCCCAGCTCGGCGAACCGTTGCAGCTTCCGGGCGCTGCGGTCCTTGAGCTCCGTGTTCTGCTCCACCAGGCGCTGGTGCATCTCGTAGCGCTCGGCGTCGGTCGTGGCTTCCGCGCACACTTCCAGCACCAGGGCGCGGATCTGCTCCAGTGCGGCCGGCAGGCTTTGCGGTGCCCCGCCGGGTAAGGCCCGCTGGCGCTCCGCCAAGTGGTCCAGCAGCTGCTGCTCGTCCGAAAACACCACCTCCTGTTTGTCACCGAAATACCGGAAGAACGTCGTGCGCCCCACCTCCGCGCGCTCCGCGATGTCCGTGACCGTGACCTCGGCGAAGCCGCGCTCCGCGAACAGTTCGAAGGCGGCCTCCACGATCTGCTCGCGAGCCTGTTTCTGCTTCCGCTCCCGCAGCGAGGGGCGTTGATTCATGGCTCCACGGTAGCGGATTCGGTATCGAGTGCGCTACGGTACCGAGTACCAATTCGAATCGAGTACCTGATCGAGTGAAGGGGGACGGGATGACCGAAGCGACGAAGACCCTGCTCATGACCGGTGCGAGCCGGGGCATCGGCCGGGTCGCGGCCGAACGGCTGCTGCGGGACCGGCCTGACCAGCTGCTGCTCGTCGTCGTGCGCGGGGAGGAGGCCGGGCGCCGGCTCGCGCGGGAGCTGGCCGAGCGCACGGGGAACGCGAACGTCCGGCCGGTGTCGTGCGACCTCGGCTCCCTGGCGCAGGTGCGCGCGGCGGCGGAAGCCGTGCGGGCGATGCTGGACGAGCGGGAAATCCCACCGCTGGCGGGCTTCCTGGGCAACGCGGGGGTCCAGATGGCGTCGGCCGCGAAGGCGACGGCGGATGGCTTCGAAGCCACGTTCGGAATCAACGTCCTGGCGAACTACCTGCTGCTCCGCCTGCTCGCCGACCGGTTCGAAGCGGGCGCGCGCGTGGTGATCACCGGCAGCGAGTCGCACTTCGGCGACTTCCGGCACAACCTGGGGCTCGTTCCGGCACCCCGCTGGACGGGCACCCGGGATCTCGCCCGGCCGGGCACCGGCCCCGAAGCCGAAACCGTGACCGCGGGGCGCCGGGCCTATTCGACGAGCAAGCTCGGCGTGCAGTACCTGGTGCACGCGTTCGCGAGGCGGTTCCCCGAGATCGACGTCTACGCCTACACGCCAGGGCTGGTCCCCGGTACGGGTCTCGTCCGTGACGCCGGCGCGATCCAGCGCTTCGGTTTCCGGTGGTTGCTTCCGCTGCTGTGGGCGACGCCCATCGCGTCGAGCCCGCAGGTGGCCGGAGTCAAGCTGGCGGCGGCCGTGACGATGGCTCGGCCAAGCGAATCCGGGGCGTACCTCGACCGCGGCCGGGTCGTGCCGTCTTCACCGGAGTCGTACGACGAGGAGCGGGAGGAGGAGTTGTGGCGTGGCGCGGCCGAGTTGTGCGGCGTACCGGTGTCGTGACCGGCACGCCGCGCGGCTCAGAGCTTCGCGGGCTCGGCCCGCTCGAGCACCTTGACCTCGGTCCCTTCGGGCGCGAGGTTGCCGAACAGCCCGTAGTGCATGGCGGGGTTCGCGAGCACGGCCTCGTGAATGGGCACGGCCACCCGCGGCGCGACGGCCCGCAGGTAGTCGACGGCTTCCCCGGCCTTCAGCCAGGGCGCGCCGGTCGGCAGCCCGAGCACGTCGATCTTCTGCTCCGGCACGAAGAACGAGTCACCGGGGTGGAAGAAGGCGCCGTCGTCGAAGACGTACCCGATGTTCGGGATGACGGGGATGTCCGAGTGGATCACGGCGTGCTCCCCGCCGACGGCCTTGACGGACGTGTCCCCGATCGCGAAGGCGTCCCCGACGTTGGCGACGTCGAACTGGACCCCCAGCTTCTGGACGGCTTCGGCGGACCCGGGATCGACGATCAGCTTCGCTTCCGGGTTGGCTTCGAGGATCTTCGGCAGCTTCTCGACGTCGAGGTGGTCGAAGTGCTGGTGCGTGACCAGCACGGCCGACAGCTCCCGCTCGCCCTCGAACCCGGTGGAGAACGCGCCGGGGTCGATCAGGATCCGCTCGGAGCCGGTCTCCAGCAGCAGGCAGGCGTGTCCGAAATGGACGATACGCATCGATGTTCTCCTTTGCACGTGGACGATTCCAGCCTAGTCCCGCTTGTCGTCACCTCGCCAACACGCTCGGTGGCCGGGCGCTGGCCGCGGCCCGGCGGCTGAGCCGGAATCCGCGTCGTCGGTGACGCTCGGTTTCTGCTTCGGAAAATGTCCTTGATCTGTCCACCCCGAACGGAGCAACTTCGTCGAATTGTGTCTCGGTGGCTTATTCTGGAGTGTCTGGCACTCGTCGCGGTGAGGAGTGGGCGTCCAGATGCTCAAGAGTTTCCTCGGCTGGCTCCGGGACTACGTCGTCTACACCGGCATTGTGGGGCTGGTGGAAGGCGTGCTGGGTATCCTGGCCTTCGGCGGGCTGCTCAGTGCATTGCTCGGGAATACCGCGATAAAGGCGGGCGCAATCGTCGCCGTTCTCCTCGGGGTGATCGGCTTGTACATCCTCCTGATCGCGAACCGGGTCGAATGGCGGTCACGAACGGAACTCGACCGACGGCTGCTCCAGTACTACTGCAGCGTCCTCAAGGAACGGCACGGTCACTCGTGGCGGATCGCCAGCTGGGTGGAGTCCGCCGCGGTGCGGGCCAACGGCGACGCGAGCGAGGTGATCACCGTCAGGGCGGTCGTCGAATGCGACCTGCTCGACTTCTTCGCCATTCGCACCGGCGCGGGCTGGCACCAGTCCGAGAAGGCGCGCCGCAAAGTGAAGATAAACGTCAAGTCGCTGGAAGTGGACGGCATCGGTGGCACGCGTCGCGATGCGACATCCACCTGGCTGAATGACGACAGGTTGGAAGTCATCGCCCATTTCGGAAGTCCCGCCAGGCGTGGTGACGAAATCGTCATGGTGATCGAAAAGGAATGGCCGGGAAAGTGCGCACCCCTGATGCGGGACCGGCAGCCCGACGAATTCGCGTTGACGTTCGCTTGTGTCGCCGACTACTTGGAGTACGCCGTGCAGCTACCGGAGGGGAGCGACGTGGCTTGCGACGCGATCGGACTGGTGAAGGGGGAGCACGACTACACGCTGGCGGTCCGGCGCAACGGTGTCGGGCCGACCGAGGTCTCCCTGGTGGTGAGGAACATCCCGCCACGGGTGCGCGTCGGGATGCGCCTTGACCTCAAAAAGCCGAGGTAGCTCGTCCGAGGGACGGGGCCCTCTTTGTGCTGTTGCAGGCGGAACTACGTGTCTCCGCCTTCGCCACCGTTGTGAATCATTCTCATCCTCTGCTGGGCATCATGGAACTCTTCGGCCGGACGAGCCGGTCGAAGACTGGCGACTCTAGCGCCTCGAAGCCGATCACGAGCGGTTTTCCGCTCGATAAGATGATTTATTCTAAGTGAAGAGTCGTGAAGGCCTTGTTGTCCGTTGCTCACAGCTTCCCCGCGAGCAAGGCGTCCCCGAGTTCCGTCCGCCGGTACAGCACCCGATGTCCACGCCGTTCCGAAGCCAGCAACCCCGCGCCCCGCAACGCCGTCAAGTGCGCCGACACCGTCGCCGGCGCCAGTCCGTGCCGCGACGCCAGCTCGGTCGTCGCCGCCGGGCGGTCCAACGTCGCCAGCAGTAGCGCCCGGGTCCGGCCGAGGACCTCGGCCAGCGCCTCCGGCAACGCTGTCGCGGACGTCCACAGCGAAGCGACCCCGCGAGCCGGGTACAGCACCGAAATCTGCCACGGCGGCACCGTCACCACGCCCACGCCCGGCCACGCGAACACCGCCGGGATCAGCAGCAGTCCCCGCGAATCTATCTCCAGCCGCTCGCGAGCCCGGACGTCGACCAGCACCGACGTCCCTGACAGCCGGACGCGCGGGTGCAGCTCCGAGAACATCGCCGCGATGCCGCCCGAACCCAGCTGCCGGGTGCGGAACGCGATGTCCGCCGCCAGCAGTTCGCGCAGGCGGGGCCACTGCGGTTCGAGCAATGCGTGCCACACGGTCTCGAGCTGGTCGGCGAGCAGGTCGCGCGCAGTCGCCGGGTCGTCCGGCAGCAGTGACAGGTCCGCGTCGACCATCTCCAGCTCCAGTGCCACCTGGGACGGCGGGGTCGCGCGCACGGCACGCAGCTGCGCCGCGGCCGTCGTCTCCGGGCCGGCGGGCGGCGGGCTCAGGAACTCGGTGATGTAGTGCCGCGCGCTGAGCACCGCGGCCAGCTCGGGCACGTCGGGAAGCTCCGACAGCCACGGCGGGTGCGCGGGGTGCGCGCGGACGCCGAGCAGCGTCTGGACGGCGCCCAGCACCTCTTCCAGTGGCGAGATCGCGAACCGGACGCGCTGGCTGCCGGCCGCGGTCAGGACGAGCTCGATCATCGCGGATTCGCTCTCACCCGAATCAGTGTGCCGCAAGAACAGTGCCGACCAGGGTGCAGTCATGTCGTTGTTCACCCATCGCGCCTACTGGCGCTGGTCGGCGGGCGTGCAGTTCGCCCGGCTCCCGGCGACCATGGCGCCGCTCGCGTTCACCCTGCTCACCACGGCCACGACCGGGTCGTACCGGCTCGGTGGCGTGCTCATGTCGGTCTTCGTCGTCGCCGAGATGGCCGGTGCCGTGCCGGTCGGGCGGCTGCTCGACCGCGTCGGGCCGGCCCGCGGCCTGACGGCGCTGCTGCTCTTCACCGCCGCCGGGTTCGCCGTGCTGGCCGCGGCCGCGAACG